>CAYMZL010000007.1:9985-18784 GCA_964394825.1 uncultured Dehalococcoidia bacterium
AAAGGATTAGGCATAGTCTATGGTAGAGTCTCTAGAATTGCCGGAAGAACAGGCTGAGGAAGAACCCCAGTCCGCACCGGCCACGGCCACTGCTCCGGAACCAGAACCAGCACCCGTTCCCGCCGCTCCTCCGGCTCCTCCAGTTCGGGAACACCTCACCATGAAGGCCCTTCTCGAGGCGGGAGTCCACTTCGGGCATCAGACCCGGCGGTGGAACCCCACCATGAAGAAGTACATCTTCACCCAAAGAAACGGCATCCACATCATCGACCTTCAGCAGACCTTGGGCATGATAAACACCGTCTATCAAGAGATGGTGGACCTTGTGGCCCAGGGCGGCAAGGTCCTGTTCGTGGGGACCAAGCGCCAGGCGCAAGAGGTGATCCAGAGCGAAGCCGAACGCTGCGGCATGCTCTACGTCAACCAGCGTTGGCTGGGCGGCACCATGACCAACTTCCAGACCATTCGGACACGCATCAACTACATGCTGGAACTCCAGCAGAAGCGGGACCAGGGCTACTTCCGTGTTCTACCCAAGAAAGAGGGAGTTAAGCTCCGCGATACCCTGAACCGCTTGGAGAAGTATTTCACCGGCGTCCGGGATATGACTGAGGTTCCCAAGGCCATCTTCGTCATCGATATCGGCCGGGAAGACATCTGCATCGCCGAAGCCCGGCGCATGGGGGTCGATATCTTCGCCATCGTCGACTCCGACTGCGATCCCAACAAGGTGGACCACATCATCCCCGGCAACGACGACGCCGTTCGCTCCATCCGGTTGATCACCAACCGCATGGCCACCGCCGTCCTGGAAGGGTTGGCGCAGCGCGAGGCCATGTTGCAGGCGGAAGCCGAAGAGATGTCTGAAGTGGACGAATCGGCGTTTCTCGCTGCGTATGTGTCACCCGACGACGAGGAGGAGGGTCTTCCCGAGATGGAGGGCCTGGACACCGCCACCGTTGCCGAGGTGGCGCCCGCGGCTGCGGCAGCCGTTTCCCCGGTGGCCGAGGCCGAACCGGAAGAGCCGGTGGCTGAGGCCGCAGTGACCGAGGAAGTAGTGGCAGAGCCGGTTGCCGAAGCGGCTGCGCCCGAGGCAGCGGTCGAGCCGGAACCCGAACCGGAGCCAGAACCTGAACCGGAGCCGGAACCGGAGCCGGAACCAGAACCGGAGCCGGAGCCCGAGCCAGAACCCGAGCCAGAACCCGAACCCGAGCACGAGTCCGAGCCGGAAACAGAAGAAGCAAGCGAGAAACCGTCGGAGGAATAACCTCCCGGTCTCGTTAATCCACGGCCAGCCATCGGCCGGCTATAGGAGCGTTCAATTGGCGGTCAGCGTTGAACTAGTCCGGACCCTGCGCGACCAGACCGGAGCCGGGATCATGGATTGCAAAGAAGCCCTCGAAAAGTCCGGCGGGGACCTGGAAAAGGCCGTCACAGCCCTTCGTGAAAAGGGGATAGCCGGTGTGGCCAAACGCGTGGGCCGGGCTACCAACGAGGGTGTCATCGAGACCTATCTACACACCGGCGGACGGGTCGGGGCCATGGTCGAGCTTGGCTGCGAGACTGACTTCGTCGCCCGCACCGACGAATTTCAAAAGCTGGCCCACGACATTGCCATGCAGGTCGCGGCCATGGGTCCGGTCTATGTCGATAAGGACGAGATCGAAGAAGGGGACGTCCGTCCCCCGGCCCAGATCAGCCTCATGCAACAGCCCTTCATCAAAAACAGTTCCTCGTCCGTTGGTGAAATGGTCAAGGAGTTGGCCGCCAAGGTCGGAGAGAATGTCCGAGTGGTCCGATTTGCCCGGTTAGCCGTCGGAGAATAGTTCAAACTGAAGGTATGGCTGAACCTAGATACCGCCGAATAGTGTTGAAAATCAGCGGTGAGTCTCTGAGAGGAGAGACTCAGTACGGCATTGACCCCGCAGCGGTAAATTACCTCTCGGGACAGATCGGCGAAGCCGCCCAGCTGGGCGTGCAGATCGCCGTCGTAATGGGCGGGGGCAACATCTGGAGGGGGGAAGCGGCCGAATCCAGGGGGATGGACCGGGCGACCGCGGACTACGCAGGTATGCTGGCCACCATAATCAACGCGTTGGCCCTTCAAGACGGTCTGGAGCAGCAGGGCATCGATGTCCGCACCCAGAGCGCCCTGCAGATGCAGGCCGTGGCCGAACCGTACATCCGCCGCCGGGCCATCCGCCACCTGGAAAAGGGCCGGGTCGTCCTTTTCGCCGCCGGCACGGGGAATCCCTACATGACCACCGACACCGCGTCCGCGTTACGGGCCCTGGAGATCAACGCCGATGTGCTGCTCATGGCCAAAAACAACGTCGACGGGGTCTACGACTCCGACCCCAACGAAAATTCCGACGCCGTCAGGTTTGGCAACCTAGACTACATGGACGCCCTGAACATGCGTTTGGCGGTGATGGATTCCACGGCCCTTTCACTCTGCATGGACAACAAACTTCCCATAGTGGTCTTCAACGTCTTCGAACCGGGAACCATGGGCAACATCCTAGCTGGCAAAACCGTGGGTACACTCATAACTGGGAGGGACTGATTATGCCTCCACAAGGTGGCGACGCCGACTTAACCCCAGATGACGTGCTGACTGGGGTCTCCGCCAAGATGGACCGTGCCGTGGATGCCTTCAAGCGTGACCTGACCCAACTCCGCACCGGCCGGGCCACCCCGGCGCTGGTGGAGAACGTCGAGGTCGACTACTACGGGTCTATGACCCCGCTCAAGCAGATCGCCTCCATCTCCGCGCCCGACGCCCGGGCCATCATGATTCAGCCCTGGGACACCGGGTCGCTGCGGGAGATAGAAAAGAGCCTGATGACCTCTGATATGGGGTTCAATCCGTCCAACGACGGCGCCACCATCACGGTGCCCATCCCCCAGCTAACGCAGGAGCGCCGCCAGGAGATGGTCAAGCTCCTCAAGCGAAAGATCGAAGACGGTAAGATCTCCGTCAGGAACGCGCGGCGGGACGCCCTGGAGTCGCTGCGGAAGCTGGAGAAGGACAAGGCGATCTCTCAAGACGAGAACCGGCGTGCCCAGACCCAACTGCAGAAGACCACCGACGGTCACACCAAACAGATCGACGAGACCGGTTCCGCCAAAGAGGCGGAGATACTGCAGGTCTAGACCCGTGCCGGTTGAGTCTGCTCCACCCCAGCCGCCCGCCGGGAACGGCGCCAACGCGCCGGTCCACGTTGCTTTTATCATGGACGGCAACGGACGGTGGGCCCAAAAGCAAGGTCTTCCGCGCATCGCCGGTCACGAGGTCGGCGTGCAGCGCATCCAGCGCATCCTTGAAACCCTGGGGCCAAAGGGGGTGAAGTTCGTCACCCTCTATGCCTTCTCCACGGAGAACTGGGGCCGCCCCCAAGAAGAGGTCGATGGCATCATGGATGTCTTCTCCGAGGCGGTGGCCAGTCAGACCCAGGCGCTCCACGAGAAAAACGTCCGCATCGTCCACGTGGGCAAGACCGAGAACCTGAACCCCGACCTTCGGGAAGCCGTGGCCGAAGCCCAGCGTTTGACCAGCAAAAACACCGGCATCACCCTGAATGTGGCCTTCGACTACGGCGGCCGCGCCGAGATATTGGAAGCGGTCCGGCGCATCATCAAGGACGGGCTTGATCCAAACGTGATCGACGAAGAGTTGTTCAGCCGGTACCTGTTCACCGCCCATTGCCCCGACCCCGACCTGATCATCCGCACCGGCGGAGAACAACGCATCAGCAATTTCCTTCTGTGGCAGTCGGCCTACAGCGAGATCTACCACACCCCCACCCTATGGCCCGACTTGGAAGCGGATGAACTGGAGGAGGTGCTGGTGTCCTTCAGCCTCCGCCGCCGCCGCTACGGCGGTCTCAACCCCGAAGACCAGGCCCCCGAAGTTCGGGCCCCTAAAAAGTAGGAACAGGGAAAGAGTTCTTGCTCCAGCGGTCGCTTACGGCGTTGGTTGGAATCCCCGTTCTGCTGGGCGCCATCTGGCTGGGGGCCCCCTGGCTGACCGTGTTGGTCCTGGCGGCCGGGGTGGCCGGCGTCTGGGAATTCTACCGGATGACACCGGCCAACGTTGGTCCCCTGCCCGTTGTCTTGGGAGCCGCCTGGGTTGCGGCCCTGCTCTTGGGGGCCCAGGCCGCCTCCGGCCGCGACAACTTCCTGATCATCTCCGGAGGCGTGACGGCCGCCGGGTCATTCGCCGCACTGCTCTGGTTCATCGCCTTTTACCGGGGAGGCAGCTTTCCCATCGGTTTTTGTTACCTGTTGGGCGGGCCGCTCTACGTCGGATTTCTCTTGGCCCACGCCCTGATACTCCGAGAGATTACCGGCTCCGGAATGGGAGAGTCGGCAGACCTGGGGCGTAGCTGGCTCCTGTTCGCCGTTCTGGTCACCTTCGCCGTCGACACCGGGGCCTACCTGGTGGGACGCGCCGTGGGAACCCGGCCTATGGCCCCAAGCATCAGCCCCAACAAGACCTGGGAGGGGGGCCTGGGCGGGTTCGTTGCCGCCGTGGTTGCCGCGCTGGCTCTCGGCTTGGTGCTCGACCTTGGGATTCCGGTATGGCAGCAGGCGGTGATCGGGGGCGTGGTGGGCGTCGTCGCCCAATGGGGAGACTTGATGGAGTCCAAGCTAAAGCGAATTGCGGACGTTAAGGACGCAGGTAGTATAATCCCTGGGCATGGTGGGCTATTGGACCGTTTGGACAGCATGTTGTTGGCCCTGCCGGCTGTCTATTATCTGCTAGCTACGGTGTTTGTCCCATGAAGAGAATCGTCATACTTGGGTCTACCGGGTCCATCGGACGGCAAACCCTGGATATCGTCCGGGCGTTCCCAGACGAATTCGAGGTGGTGGGTCTGGCCGCCGGCAACAACGTCGAGTTGTTGGCGGAGCAGGTCAAAGAGTTCAACCCCAAGCACGTCTGCTGCATCAAACCGCCCGCCAAGGCCTTTTCCGGACCGGGATTTACTCCGGAATTCACCCCCATGGAAGACATGGTGTGCCTCGACAACGTGGACCAGGTGATGGTGGCGCTCATGGGCAGCGTGGGTCTGGTGCCGACCCTTAACGCACTTAAGTGTGGAAAGTCCGTCGCCCTGTCCAACAAAGAGCCCATCGTCATGGCCGGCGGGCTGATCAAGGAGTATGCCTCGCGCTACGGAGGCGAGGTGCTGCCGGTGGACAGTGAGCCCAGCGCCATCTGGCAGTGCCTGCGGGGTGAGGACAACGAGATACTGAGGTTGCTGATAACCGCTTCGGGAGGGCCCTTTCGCACCACACCCATCAAAGAGATGGAGGGAGTAACACCAGAGCGGGCCCTCCAGCACCCAACCTGGAAGATGGGCAGGAAAATAACGATAGACTCTGCTACGCTGATGAATAAGGCGTTCGAGGTGATCGAGACGCATTGGTTGTTCAGCGTGCCCTGGGATAGGATTGAAGTAGTGGTCCATCCACAAAGCACCATACATTCCATGGTCGAGTTCGCCGACGGCTCGGTGAAGGCCCAGATGGGACCACCGGACATGCGGCTGCCGATCCAGTACGCGCTGTTCTACCCGAAACGGCTACCCAACGCCATGATTCCCAGGCTGGATACCAAGAAATCCCACTCTCTGACCTTCGAGCCCTTGGAGCCGGCGCGCTATCCTTGCTTCGACCTGGCCGTCTCGGCGGCCAAGAAGGGCGGCACCTATCCCGCGGTGCTGAGCGCGGCCGACGAGGTGGCGGTCCAGGCTTTCTTGGACTCCAAGATCGGCTTCACGGAGATACCCAAAGTCATCGACCGGGTGCTGTCCGAACACGAATCTCTGCCCGGCGAAACGGCGGAAGACATTCTGGAAGCGGACCGTTGGGCCACGGGACGGACGGTCGAGCTCACCGGCGGTTAGAGATCCCTTACGGTCTTCGGGCCGTATCTTCTACGACGGATATCAACAGAATTTAGCGCCAACTTTTAAAGATAGATCTTCAGATCGTTTTCATGGAAACCGCCCTCATAGCCATCGGCTCTCTGGTGCCACTGCTCTTGATACTGGTGGTCATCCACGAGTTTGGCCATTACGCCACCGCCCGCGCCATGGGCGTGAAGGTCCTGGAGTTCGGCGTTGGGTTCCCTCCCCGGGCCTTCGGCTTATACACCGGAAACACGCCCGTTCTGGTCGACGGCGCCACCCGGTTCGTCGGCCTGTCCGGCCCGGCGGAATTGCCCCGATTTATCGGGGAGAAGGTGAAAGTAAGCTCCACCGAGGACGCCCAGGGCAACCTGGTGGCCCGGATAGTCGAGCTGAGCAAGAAACCCGCGAGGGGGGAACCGGTAGAGGAACCCGAAGAAGAACGGCCCGGTGAAGTAGACCTGCTGAGACACGAGGGCAAGGTACGCTCCGTGGGTGAAGGGTCATTCATCCTGGCCGACATGCTCTACTCGGTGAACTGGGCGCCCATCGGCGGATTCGTCCGTCTGGCTGGAGAAGCCAACCCCAATGTCCCCCGCAGCCTGGCCAGCAAGGGCACCGGCACCCGTTTCCTGGTCTTGATCGCCGGGCCGCTGATGAACGCCATCCTCCCGCTAATCATCTTCACCGTGCTGCTGATGATTCCCCAGGACATTGCGGTCGGGCGTTTGGTCATAGCCGAGGTCGGAGACGGCACGGCGGCCGCCTTGGCCGAGGTGAAGCAAGGGGATATCGTCCTCCAAGCCAACGGCCAGGACATCGAGAACCGGCTGGGATTTACCCGTGAGATCAACCTGAACGGCGGCTCCCAGATGGAGCTGCTGGTCGAACGGGACGGCCAGGAACTGTTGTTGTTTGTGCGTCCCAGGTTCGACACTGAGTCGGCGCGCTGGCTGGTGGGCGTCATACCCCGGTTGGACGACGCCACGATCGTAAGCCGGTCCGAGCCCATCTGGGAGGCAATCCCGAATAGCTTCGTCAATACCTGGGAGATGTTGGTGCTGGTCAAACAGGCCATCGGCGGGGCCTTTGGGGAGGGGTCGTCGCCCGAGTTCTCCGGCCCCATCGGGATCGCCCAGATCACCGGAGAGATCACCCGCGACAACGGCTGGTACGGTTGGCTGGCCGTGGGCATCCTGCTCAGCATCAACCTGGCCATCTTGAACGTCCTGCCCATCCCCATGCTGGACGGAGGCCGGATATTCTTCGTGGTGTTGGAGTGGGCGCGCCGCGGGAAGAAGATACCGGCGGAGAAAGAGGGCATGGTGCACTTGATCGGCTTTGCGCTGCTGATTGGTGGCATCGTGCTGGTCAGTGTCAACGACATCAGCCGCCTTCTCGACGGCCGCAATTTCCTGGGCTAGATCTCCCCAACCTGCGCCTCACTCGCGCCTCCAACTCTGGCGCCTTTTCCGTCATTCGTGTACCATTAGCCTGATTTCGCATTGGATGGCGAGGTATGCCAAATCAAGCGTAATATTTCACGAATATCACCTCTTCGTTCGGATTGTTGAGGAGAGAGCGGGATGAGTAAACGTCGAGTAACCAAGCCGGTCTATGTGGGCGGCGTTAAGATAGGCGGCGGAGCGGACGTCACGGTCCAATCCATGACCAAGACCGACACCCGGGACGTGAAGGCCACCGTCAAGCAGATCCACGAACTGGAAGAGGCAGGCTGCGAGGTGATACGCAGCGCCGTGCCCGACGCCGCTGCGGCGGAGGCCATGGGCGAGATCAAGAAGCAGATCCACATCCCTCTGATCGCCGACATCCACTTCCATTACAAACTGGCCCTCAAATGCCTCGAAGGGGGCATCGACTGCCTCCGCCTGAACCCCGGCAACCTGCGCAACGAAGACCAGGTGCGCGAAGTGGTCCGTGCGGCTAAAGAGCGCAACGTGCCCATCCGCATCGGCGTCAACTTTGGCAGCCTGCCCCCGGTGGGCGGCATCGGCCGCACCAGGGGTTTCTCCCGGCACATGGACCTGGTCAACCGCCTGCCCAAGGCCGGGGAAGTCCAGGAAGGCGACTACAGCGTGGTGGACCACATGGTGGCCACTGCCCTTTGGGAGATCAGCCTGCTGGAAGAACAGGACTTCGACCAGATCAAGATCTCCATGAAGGCCTTCGACGTTCCCACCACCGTGGAGGCCTACACCCGTCTGGCCGGCATGATGCCCTATCCCCTGCATCTGGGCATCACCGAAGCCGGCACCCCCATGGCAGGCTCCATCCGGACATCGGTGGGTCTGGGTGTGCTGCTCTATAACGGCATCGGCGACACCATTCGGGTTTCGCTGAGCGGTGACTCGGTCCAAGAAGTTGAGGCCGGATTCGAGATTCTGAAATCGCTCAACATGCGTAAGAAGGGCGCGGTGCTGGTGGCCTGTCCCAGTTGTGGCCGGGCCGACGTGGACGTGATCAAGCTGGCGAACGATGTCGATGCCCTACTCAAAAAGGGCAACAAAGAGATCACCGTGGCGGTAATGGGGTGCGAGGTCAACGGCCCCGGCGAGGCCAAGGACGCCGATGTGGGCATCGCCGCCGGCGCGGGCCGCGCGGTCATCTTCCGTAAGGGTCAGAAGGTGCGCGTGGTGCCCGAAGCTGAGATGCTGACCGCCCTGATGGAAGAGGTGGAAAACACCCCGGTACCTGCCGGCGACTAAACCGCCCGGGTCCCTCTCTTCTGCCGCTCTGGAACCGGACGAGCCTCAATTCCGCCTTGTCTACGGCTTTACGGTGTCTTTCAGAGTCATCTCTTTTGCAAGCCAGCCGTCCCCCATCCGCCTACGGCCAATCGCTATAATGTATTGGCTCTGAT
>CAYMZL010000008.1:0-16797 GCA_964394825.1 uncultured Dehalococcoidia bacterium
GGGCTGGTCTCCTTCCAACAGGTGGACCATGTTTCCGGAGCAGCCGATGCCCGCAACCACCACGTTGTTCTCCATGGGCTGGCCGGTCTCTTCCAACCGGTCGATCATGGCTAATTCGAGGGCCCGGCGCACCCCGAAGTCGCCGCAGCCGGGGCACCACTTAAAATCGTATTCAGGGTTCTTCTTGCTCATACCCCGACCGTCTCCTTTAGATGGGCGTTCGTCAATCCCGTAATCTTTTCGACCAAGGTCCGGGCCTTGAATGGGAGACCCGTGTACTGGGTGATCGATTCCGCCTTGACGCCCATCGAGCGCAGGATGCTGGAGAATTGTCCCTGGTAATTCAACTCTGGGACAATCACCAAGTCCTTCTGCTTCAGCTCTTCCAGCATCTTCGGTGGCAGAGGGTTCAGGTACATCGTGTAGTACCAACTCACCGGCACGCCATTCTCTTTTAGGGTGTTATAGGCTTCCTGGGCTGGGCCCTTGCTGCCGCCCCAAGGCATTACCGCGATGGAGTGCTCCGCCTGGTCGCGTTCGTAATCGTCCTCTTCCAGTAGCTTGATCTTGCTGAACCGCCGCTCGGTCATCTGCACATGGCGCTCTCCCAGGTGGGTGGTGTCGCCCATGTCGTCGTGTTCGCTGCCGTTGGCCACGTAGGCGCCCGGGGAGCCCGGTATGGGCATCGGTGAGAGCTCGTTCCCGGCATAGCGGAGGTAACCGTTGGAGCCGGTGTAGACCACCCGCTTGGCTTGTTTGACCTTGGAAAGATCGGGTTTGGGTATATTCTGGACCCGTTCGGCCAAGGACATCTCGGTCATCAGGATGACTGGGCCCTGGTATTTCTCCGCCCACTCCAAGGCTTTGATGGCGCCATAGAAACACTCTTCCACGGTGCCGACTGCGATGATGGGCAATCTGACGTCGCCGTGGGCCGGATACATGCAGCTCATCAGGTCGGACTGCTCGGTCTTGGTGGGCAGGCCGGTGGCCGGTCCGCCGCGCTGTACGTCCACCACCACCAGGGGAATCTCGGCGATCCAAGCCAGTCCCAGTCCCTCGCTCATCAGGGAGACCCCAGGGCCGGCGGTGGCGGTCATGGCGCGTTTGCCGGCGTAGCCCGCGCCCAGGATGGTGGTAATCGATTCAATCTCGGAGCTAACCTGGTAGGCGAACCGGTCTTTGCCGACCAGATTGCGTTCCATATACAGCAGGATAGTGGTGGCGGGCGAGATGGGGTATCCCACGTAGAAGTCGAGGCCGGCGGCGATGGCGCCGATGGAAACCGCATCGTTGCCCTTGATCATCAACTGCTCGTATTCTGGTTTCTCCGGAGGGGCCAATTCGCCCAGGGAAAACCCGCTTTCCGCCATGTGGCTGCGGCCCAAATTCAGTGCCTCGATGTTGGACCTGATGATCTCGTCGTCTCCGGCCCGCCCGCGGCTGAACCGTTGCTTAACGAAGCTCTCCAGGTGCTCCTGGGGCATGTCGATCAGGTGGGCCAATGCGCCCATGATCACCATGTTGGCGGCCCGGTTGTTGCCAGTCGATTTGGCCAACTCTTCAAAGGGCAGGCCAAAACCTCGGCCGTCGTCCTCTAATTGAAACTCGTTGGAATCGAAGATCACCACGCCGTCTTCGCGGACTTCCTGGTGATGGGCGTCGTATGCTTCCTTGTTGAACGCCACGAGGACGTTGACATCGTCGCCGGGGGCAAGAATGGGTTCTACGGAGATCCGGGCCTGGGTCCAGGTGGGACCGCCCAGGATCTGGGACGGGAAGGTGGCGAAGGTCATGGCATGGTAGCCAACCAGGGTCGACGTCTGGGCCAGGCCCTCCGCCGAGGTAACGACTCCTTGGCCGCCTTCCCCAGCGAACCGTACTACGAAGTCGCGCATCTCCATATTACAAAGTCCTCATGGCCCTGTGAACAGGCCGATGCGAGATGATGGATCGGGCTGAAATGGCGAAACGCCATAAGGATGGGGCGAAAATAAAAGAGGAATATGGGGACTGGGGGTACCGCGGACGTGGCGATGTAGCCGTAGATGTCATGAGAATTTTCGGAAGTGTCCTCTGGGGCAGCCCAACGTCCCCCGTCCCTGGGTTAAAGTTCGGTGAACGCCGGTATAATGACAACCTATTTGGTCGTGGTTACACGCGTAAAACAGCTACTCGAATATATCATCCGCTGGATTCCATTGTCAATCCAACGGAGCTTATATTCCAGCCCGATTGGCGTGCCTAGCAGACTAGGGAAACCGCTGGATGGCAAGCCACGGCCCGCAGGCCCCGTGCCGCGGCCGATTATCGCCGCCGATAGAGACCGGAAGCCGTTGTTTGACGATTTTGGCGTGTGCTAGAATCCCAAAGATGGAAGAGACCAACTCTAAACCGACCAAGTCCGATGATACCAAGTTCTGGGTGGCTTTAAGCCGGGTCCCGCAGTTGGGAACCGTGCGGTTCCGCCGCCTGGAGTCCCATTTCGGCGAACTCGAAAACGCCTGGAACGCCGGCTTCAAGGAACTCAAGGCAGCCGGACTTGATGACCGGTCAGCCCAGGAGATCGTGGCCGCCAGGAACGATTCGTCACCCGACGACGAGATGGCCGCCCTTGAACGCGCGGGGGTTACGGTTGTAACCTGGAATGAGCCGGGATACCCGTCGCGGCTCAAAGAGATCGCCGATCCGCCGGCCGTTCTGTACTATAAAGGTACGCTGTTGCCCATCGATGACCGCTCCGTGGCCATCGTCGGCACCAGAAGCCCGACAACCTACGGGCGGGAAGCCGCCGCGGCGTTAAGCCGTGGACTGGCGGAGACCGGACTGACGGTGGTCAGCGGGTTGGCTTTGGGCATCGATGGCGTGGCCCACCGGAGCGCCCTGGAAAGCGGAGGGCGCACAATCGCCGTGTTGGCCGGCGGTCTTGACCGGGTGTACCCGAAAGAGCATACCGGCCTGTTTAGGCAGATACAGGAGCAGGGGGCGGTCGTTAGCGAGCAGCCCTTGGGCGTGAGGCCCGGCCCCCGGAGCTTCCCCCGCCGCAACCGCCTCATCAGCGGTGTGTCGCTGGGCTCGGTGGTGGTTGAGGCCGCCGAGGGTAGCGGGGCCCGCTGGACGGTCTACCATGCCCTGGACCAAGACCGGGAGGTTTTCTGTGTCCCGGGGAGTATCTTCTCGCCGGCCAGCGATTTCACCAACCGGATGATAAAAGAGGGCGCGAAACTGGTTACCGGAATATCCGATATATTGGAAGAGTTGAATATCGCCGAGGCCGTCCAAGGACCACAGGCTCTCCAGAGGTCCCCAAAGGATTCGCCGCAGCAACTGCCGTTCGTCGCAGCCGATGAGGATGAACCGGAGGAGCAGGCGCTGCTTAGTCGGCTAACCGATGCTCCGGTCCACATCGACGACCTTCAACGGTCTTCCGGCCTCCCCATAACCTCGGTTAGCAGTACGCTCACAATGTTAGAGTTAAAAGGAAAAATCAAACAGGTCGGTTGCATGCACTACATCAGAATTCGAGAGACGGCGGCGGTTTATGACAACTCGTAACCTCGTATCGTCCAAGACGGCGGGCAAGACGGCGGCCAAGCGGAAGACCACCGCCAGGCGGAAGTCCACCAGAGCGAAGGGGTCCAAGGCCCGCTCGTCTGCGGTAAAGCCGCTGAGCGCCGCAGGCAAGAGCCTGGTGATCGTCGAGTCCCCGGCCAAGGCTAGAACGGTCGGACAGATTCTGGGCCGGAAGTACGTCGTAGCCGCATCCATGGGGCACGTCCGCGATCTGCCCAAGAGTAAGATAGGCGTCGACGTGGAGCAGGACTTCGAGCCATCTTACGTCGTCATGACAGACAAGCGTTCTCTGCTGAACCAACTCAAGAAGGCCGGCAACGACGCCACGGAGATCTTCCTGGCCACCGACCCGGACCGGGAGGGCGAAGCCATATCCTGGCACCTCCAGGCGGCGGCGGAATGGCAAGACCTGGCCACGCCTCCCAAGCGGGTGGTGTTCCACGAAATCACCAAAGAAGCGGTGGAAGAGGCCTTCCGGAACCCCCGGGAGATCGACATGCAGTTGGTCAACGCCCAGCAGGCGCGCCGCATCCTGGACCGCCTGGTGGGCTACCAGATCAGCCCTCTGCTCTGGCGCCGGGTCCAGCGCGGCACCTCCGCGGGCCGGGTACAGTCGGTATCGCTGCGCATGGTCGTGGACCGGGAGCGGGAGATCGAAGCCTTCGTTCCGGTGGAATCGTGGACCATCGATAGCCTGCTGCGGAAAGCCGGTGAAGAACAGACTGACAAGAACCAATTCTCGGCCACGCTGCACTCCGTTAAGGGCGAGCGCGCCCGGATCGGCATCCCCAAAGAGGAAGACGCCCGGCGTTACGAATCCGAGTTGGCGAACGCCGACTACAAGGTCGCCGAGGTCCGGAAGCGAGACGTCCGGCAGCGGCCATCCCCGCCTTTCACCACCAGCACCATGCAGCAGGAAGCCGGCCGCAAGCTGCGCTTCACCGCCCAGCGGACCATGTCCGTGGCCCAGCAACTGTACGAGGGACTCAGCGTGGGAAGCGGCGGACCGATCGGCCTGATCACCTACATGCGCACAGACTCCACTCAGGTGGCGGGTTCGGCCCTGGCCGAGGTGCGGGATTACATCCAAAGTAGGTACGGCAAAGACCACCTGCCGGCCAAACCCAGGTTCTACACCAGGGCCGCGAAGGGCGCCCAGGAGGCCCACGAGGCCGTCCGTCCCACGTCCATCCGGCGTGACCCCGCCTCCCTGAAGGACTATCTGTCCCGGGACCAGTTGAACCTCTACACCCTCATCTGGTCGCGGATGCTGGCCAGCCAGATGGAAGACGCCAGGTCCGAAGCGACGACGTTGAACATCGACGCCGCCTGCAAGGGCACGGGCAGGGTTTATAACTTCCGGGCCACCGGCTCGGTCCTCAAGTTCGCCGGCTTCCGTACCGTATATATGGAAGGCCGGGACGATAACAACGAGAGCGACGACAAGGATACCCTGCCGCCGCTTTCCGAAGGCGACGCCTTGAATTGCTCCAAGACCGAGGCGAACCAGCACTTCACCGAGCCGCCTCCCCGGTACACCGAGGCCACGCTGATCAAGGCCATGGAAGAGAAGGGCATCGGCCGCCCCAGCACCTATGCCCCTACCATCGGCACGCTGGTGGACCGGATGTACGTCGAACGGGAGCGGAACCGGCTGACCCCAACGAAATTGGGGATCACCGTGACCGACCTGCTCACCGAGTATTTCTCCGAGATCATGGACCTGGACTTCACGGCCAAGATGGAAGAGGAACTGGATGACGTATCCCGGGGCGAACGGGAGTGGGTGCCCATGCTGGGCGAGTTCTATCATCCGTTCCTGAAGGCCTTGGACAACGCCAACGAGATGATGCCCAAGGTACGCATGGAAGAGGAGACCGACGAGGTCTGTGACTGCTCCGGGAGCGCCAAGTGCGAACACACACTGATATGCGGGAAACCCATGGTGATCAAGACCGGGCGCTTTGGCCGGTTCATGGCCTGCACCGGGTTCCCGGATTGCCGGAACACCAAGCCCATCTTGAAGAAGACCGGGGTCGCCTGTCCCAAGTGCGGTGGCGACATCGTAGAGCGCCGCGGCAAGGGCCGGGGCCGCTCATTCTTCGGTTGCTCCAGATTTCCAGATTGCGACCTGTTGTTGAATCAGCGTCCAATGACCACTCCCTGTCCCGAGTGCGGCAGCTTGATGGTCCAAAAAAACCGGAACAACGCGGCATGCACTTCCTGTTCGTGGCAGGAAGCCATCATCGAGAATCCGGAGAATGCGGAAAGCGAGAACCCAGACAACGTTGGGAACACGGAAGAGCTGGCGCCGGTTGGCGACTAGCCTCGACAACCCTGGTCCCGTGGGCTTGACCCAATTCGACCACTACCTGGAAGCGTTTCCCCGCTACCTCCGCGGCCAACGCGGCTTGTCCGAAAACACCGAGCGGGTTTACCTGGCCGACCTGCGGTCGTTCCGGCAGTACCTGGTCAACGAAGGGTTGGGTCTAGCCGATATGGACCGGCAGATCCTGCGCGGCTACCTGGCCTGGTTGGCGACGGAAGGGAGAGACGGACAACAGGGATTTGCCAGGGTTAGCGTGGCCCGTAAGTTGACTGTGCTGAGGAC
Organism: uncultured Dehalococcoidia bacterium; assembly: GCA_964394825.1. Taxonomy (GTDB): domain Bacteria; phylum Chloroflexota; class Dehalococcoidia; order Lucifugimonadales; family UBA3495; genus UBA9611. The sequence goes on from CAYMZL010000008.1 coordinate 6,185, forward strand.
CTTCTACCGGTTCTTGGTCCAGGAAGGGTTGTTCCGCTCCACCCCGGTACCCTCCGGCCGCAGCTTCAAGCTCAAGGTCGCCAAGACCCTACCCGATTTCTTGGGACAGCGGGAAGTCGCCCGGCTGATGGACGCGCCCGACGAATCGACGGTCCACGGCATCCGGGACAGGGCCATCTTGGAGACGTTGTACGCCTGCGGCGTCCGGTTGGCGGAGATCCACGGGATGGACCTGTCGGACATCCATTTCTCCCGCCGGGAGATATTGGTCCGCGGCAAGGGCGCCAAGGAGCGGCTGGTTTTGTTCGGGAATCCGACCGAGGACGCCCTGCGGCGTTACATAGATGAATCCCGGCGCCAATTGATCTCCAGGCCCACCCAGGCGCTGTTCTTGAACCGGTACGGCGAACGGCTGTCCCGGCGCAGCTTCGAGAAACTGGTGCGCCGGTATTCGGTGCTGGCTGGGACCAGGGCCGACGTCCATCCCCATACCCTGAGGCACACCTTCGCCACCCATATGTTGGAGGGCGGGGCTGACCTCCGGGTGATTCAAGAACTGCTGGGCCATTCCAGCCCCACGACCACCCAGGTCTATACCCACGTGACCAAGCAGGAAGCCCTGTCGGCTTACCTGTCACATCATCCCCGGGCCGATGAACCCGCGGGCCGGACGCCCAGAGCAAGCTCCAAAGCGGATAACCCGGTATCCACTGGGGAGGACGCCTAGAACCATGGCCAGTTTCTTGATATTGAACGGCCCCAACATCAATATGCTGGGACGCCGGGACGCATCGATCTACGGTTCCAAGACCCTGGACGAGGTCAATCGGGAGATCAGCCGGGTGGCCGAGGAACTGGGGGTCGAGGTCGTCTTCTACCAGTCCAACGTGGAAGGAGAACTGGTCAACTGCATCCAGGAACATTGGGGCAAGATTCAGGGGATAGTCCTGAACCCCGGCGCTCTGACCCACTACGGACTCAGCTTGAAAGACGCGCTGATCGACTGCCGGCTGCCGGTGATTGAGGTGCATCTCGGCAACCCGTATTCACGGGAGCCCTGGCGCCGGGTCTCGGTCATCTCTGACATCGCTCGAGGCCAGATCGCCGGCTTTGGCTGGAGAAGCTATACATCGGCCCTTCAGGTATTGGCCGCACTCGTTGAGGAGGAATCCAGATGAAAGACAGAGTGGAAGGACTCGTTGCCCAGTTTCCGGACAAGGAGCTGGACGGCGTTTTGATCTCCGCGCCGGAGAACCGGCGCTACCTGTCTGGGTTCAGCGGCTCGGCCGGTTACCTGTTCATCACCAAGGCCAGCGCCCTCTTGGTCACCGATTCCCGGTACACCGAGCAGGCCACCAACCAATCGCCTGATTTTGAGGTCAGGCAGGTTCGCGGCGGTTGGGACTGGCTCGTCGAGGAGTTGAAGGCCTCGGGGGTCAAGAAGGTGGGCTTCGAAAGCCAAGACATGACGGTCTCCTCCTACAACAGCCTGATCGACGCCATCAAGGGCGATTCCTCTTTGGGCGGCGTCTCATTCGTGCCGGCGCCCGGACTGGCCGAGAACCAGCGCATCATCAAGGACCAAGAAGAACTGTCGATGTTGCAACTGGCCATCGACGCCGCCGACCAGGCCATGGAGCTGGTCTGCCCGGCCATCACCCCCGGCATGACCGAACGGGAAGTGGCCTGGAAGATGGAATCGGCCATGCGCGACGCTGGCGCCGACACCATCAGCTTCGACACCATCGTTGCCGCCGGACCCAATGGGGCTATGGCCCACCATCAACCCACCGACTACGTGATAAAACAGGGCGACCCCATCGTGATCGACATGGGCGCCAAAGTGGGCGGCTACTGCTCCGACCTCTCCCGGTCCATCGCGGTGGGCGAGCCCGGCGAGACCTTCAAGAAGATTTACGACATCGTTCTGGGCGCCCAGCTAACAGCCATCAACACCGTGAAGGTGGGCATGACCGGAGAAGAGACCGACAGCCTGTCCCGGAACGTCATAGCCGAAGCCGGTTACGGAGACAACTTTGGCCACAGCCTGGGTCACGGCGTGGGCCTGGAGATCCACGAGAGCCCCAGGGTCAGCCCCCGGTCGACGGATGTCCTGGAGTTGAACACGGTGTTCACCGTCGAGCCGGGCATCTATGTGACCGGCTGGGGTGGGGTCCGCATCGAGGACATCGTGATCCTTCGGGAGGACGGGGCGGTGACACTGAGCAAGGCGGCAAAGTAGGCTCCGGTCCGGTCCGCCGGTTTCCGGCCGACTTAGTGATAAACTCTTTCTAGATATTGCCAGGCTGGAATTATTTAGCCATCTGCCCTGCCCGGCATTAGGCCGTCACCAGAGACTCGGAGGAATCGTAGATGTCCATCAATTTCGGCGACCTCAGCCGTGGGCTGGTTATCGAGCTGGACGGCCAACCCTGGGAGGTCATGGACTACGAGCGCCACAAGATGCAGCAGCGGGCGCCCGTTACCCGCATCAAGATGAGGAACCTGTTGAACGGGGCCGTGGTGGAGCGCACTTTTCAGCAGTACCACACTGGGTTTACCGTAGCCGACGTGGATGACCGGCCCACCCAGTACCTCTACACCGACGGCAATTTCTATTACTTCATGGACCAGGAGACCTTCGATCAGTACGACCTAACCAAGGAGATACTGGGGGACGCGTTGGATTACCTGAAAGAGCAGACGATGGTGGAGGTGGTCCTGTACAACGGCTCGCCCATCAGCGTCAAGCTGCCGACCCACGTCGAACTTGAAGTCACCGAGACTCCTCCGGCCTTCCGGGGGGACACCGCCCAGGGTGGCAACAAACCGGCCACGCTTGAGACCGGCCTCCGAGTCAACGTCCCCATGTTCATCACTCCCGGCACGGTTATCCGGGTGGACACCCGTACCGGGGATTACACCGAGCGCGTGAGCTAGACTGTGGCCGTCTATACCGTCAGCCAGGTTTCCGCCCACATCAAGGAGTCGCTGGAGTCCGACCCGCTGCTGATGGACCTGTGGGTAGTCGGCGAGGTCTCGGGCCTCCGGTCCTCATCTGCCGGGCATACCTACTTCAGCCTCAAGGACCGGGAGAGCCTGCTGCGCTGCGTCATGTTCAAAGGCCAACAGGGGGCGGAACTCCTTGCCGAAGGTGATTCCATCTCGGCCCATGGCCGGATCAGCTTCTACACCCGCGGGGGAACCACCGATTTCATGGTGGACCTGGCCATGCCCGAGGGAGTGGGGGAGCTGGCCCTGGAGTTGGAGCGGCTGAAGCAGAAGCTGGCCGCCGAAGGGTTGTTCGAGACCAGCCGGAAGCGACAACTTCCCCGGTTCCCCAAAAAGGTCGGAGTGGTCACTTCCGCCACAGGAGCGGTTTTCCATGATATCCAGAACGTCCTGGGGCGCCGCTATCCCCTGGCGGAGTTGGTGCTTTCGCCGACCGTGGTCCAGGGGCCGGACGCCGCTCCCAAGATTGCCGCTGCCCTGGAGTTGTTGGACCGGGAGGGCGGCTGCGACGTGATCATAGTCGGCCGCGGCGGCGGGTCTCAGGAAGACCTTTGGCCCTTCAACGAAGAAGTGGTGGCCCGGGCCATCTATGCTTGCAAGACGCCGGTGGTCAGCGCCGTGGGCCACGAGACCGACGAGACCATCGCCGACTACGTGGCCGACGTCAGGGCCCCAACGCCCTCCGCGGCCGCCGAATTGGTCGTCCCCGACGCCTACGTGCTCCGGCGTGATCTAACGGCCGCCGCCGCCAGGTTCTACCGGCTGTCGATGGACCAGAACGCGGGGCGCCGCTCTGAGGTGGCGGCGGTCCAGCGGCTCATGGAGAGGGGCCTGCCCGACACCCAGGACCTGCGCCGGCGGGTCGATGATGTTGGGCGGGTGGTACAGTCAGCGTCGTCAAGACTGCTGCTGGAAAGCAAGAGACAGGTGGAAAGTCTCAGTCAGCGGCTGCGGGCCCTGGACCCGGTGGCGACGTTGGGCCGCGGGTTCTCCATAGTCCAGCTACCGGACACCTGGCAGGTGGTGTCCAGCGTCAAGCAAGTCTCGGAAGGCGACGCCCTGGAGATCACGGTTGCCGACGGCTCGCTTCAGGCGGTGGCGGGACCGGGGAACGCCGGCGCGGCCCCGCGCCAGATGGAAAAGACTCGGAGGGCAAAGCCCCAAGCGGCGAAGCCAAAAGCCAAAGCCAAATCCGCCCCGCCCGGTGGAATGGCCCGTCTTTTGTAGCGCCGGCCCCTTGCGGATTCCGCTCCCTGCTGGCATGCTTGTGCCGCGGGAAAAACGTCTCTGACCCCCGACAAATCGGGGCTCCCCGGGAGGCTAGACATGGCCAAACCAAAGAATTCCTCGCCCAATGGGGACGCTGCCCCGACGCATCGGGGCACCAGTTTCGAGGACTCCTTCCATCGTCTGAACGAGATGGCCGAACAGTTGGAGGCCGGCGGACTGACATTGGCCGAGGCAACCTCCCGTTTCGAAGAGGGAATGAAGCTGGTGCAGTTTTGCAACAAGCTTCTGAACAACGCCGAATTGAAGATCACCGAGTTGAAAGAGTCCTACCGGTTGGAGAGCGCTGCGCCGGATTTGGACGGCCCGGACGACCCAAACGACCCGGATGAAGATTCGGACGCGGACGAGTAGGACTCCGGCCATCGGACCGTCAATAGTGTTGGGGAAGGTGTCAATCTGAGGATGTTGAGTATCGGGTGGTTCTCCACCGGCCGTGGAGAGGGTTCGCGGGGGCTTCTTAGCTTCGTGCAAAAGCGCCTGATTGAGACCGGCGCCAACGCCCGCATCAGCTTCGTTTTCAGCAACCGGGAGCGGGGCGAGGCCGAGGGGTCGGACGAGTTCTTCAACCTGGTGGACAGCTACGGTATCCCCTTGGTCACCCATTCCTCCTCGGCCTTCCGCAGGGCCGCCGGAGGCCGCTTCTCCGAACACCGCGAGGAGTTCGACCAACAGGTGATGGACAAGCTGGCCGGCCATGAAGCCGGCATCTGTGTCCTGGCCGGATACATGTTGATCGTTGGCGGGAAGATGTGCCGCCAATATCCCCTGCTGAACCTACACCCGGCCCTTCCCGACGGGCCCACCGGCACCTGGCAGGAAGTGGTCTGGAGCTTGATCGAAACCAGGGCGGCCGAGACGGGGGCCATGGTCCACCTGGCCACGGAAGAGGTGGACCGGGGACCCGTTATCTCGTACGTCACGGTGCCCATAACCGGGCCCGGTTTCGACCGGCACTGGGAGTCGTTGCAGGGCAAAGACCTGGAGCGGATCAAGAAGAACGAGGGAGAGGACTTCGCTCTCTTTCAGGCCATCCGCAAGGCGCAGTACCGGAGAGAGCCGTATCTGCTGTTCGAAACCCTGCGGGCCGTGATTCAAGGTGAAATTGCGGTCCGGGGGGAGCAGGTGTTGGATGCCTCCGGAGCGCCCCTATCGCGGTCCATGCCCCATGGCCTCTGTCTCGACCGGCAGATCGCCGAAGCTATGCTGGAAGACCCGGCGAAAAGCGCGGGCTAAGCCGACTTCTGGACGGGATGGGGCGGCAGCTCAACCTTTCCGCCGTCGTCACTGAACAGGCTTGGCGGGGCGGTGCTTTCGATGGAGTCCCGGTCCACCACGCAGCGGACGGCCGCATCCAGCGACGGCAGATCGTACATCACGTCCAAGAGCGTATCCTCGATCACGTACCGCAGACAGCGGGCGCCCGTCTGATGGTCCAAGGCCCGCTCCGCCGCCGCTTCGAGGGCGTCGGGGGTGAACTCCAGTTCCACGCCGTCCATGCTGAACAGTTGCTGGTACTGTTTTACGATGGCGTTCTTGGGCTCGGTAAGCACGCGGACCAACGAATCTTTGTCCAGAGACTCCAGCGCCACGGTGACCGGCAGTCTTCCCACCATCTCCGGGATGAAACCGAACCGCAGCAGGTCTTCGGGAATCACCTGAGTCAGGGTGCTTCCTTCCGGTTCCGCGCCGCCGCGGCCGCCGGCCAGGAATCCCATCTGGGATGACTTGGAGCCGAGCCGCTTGGTAATGATCTCTTCAAGTCCGTCGAAGGCGCCGCCGCAGATGAACAGGATGTTGCGGGTGTTGATCTGGAGGAATTCCTGGTGGGGGTGTTTGCGGCCGCCTTGGGGCGGCACGTTGGCGACACAACCTTCCACTATCTTCAGAAGCTCTTGCTGCACGCCCTCGCCGGAGACATCCCGGGTGATGGACCGGTTCAGGCCCTCCTTCCGGGCGATTTTGTCCAGTTCGTCGATGTAGATGATGCCGTGCTCAGCCCGGTTCACATCCCAGTCGGCGGCCTGGATCAGCCTGAGGAGGATGTTTTCCACGTCCTCGCCGACGTATCCGGATTCGGTGAGGGAGGTGGCGTCGCAGACCGCGAAGGGGACATCCAAGGTGCGGGCGAGGGTTTCCGCCAAGAGGGTCTTGCCGCAACCGGTGGGGCCGACGAGCAGGATGTTGCTTTTTTGGAGCTCTACATCCGAGCTGGAGCGCTGGTGTCCGTTCCAGATCCTCTTGAAGTGATTGTAGACCGCGACGCTGAGGACCTTTTTAGCCTTCTCCTGGCCCACCACATAGGTGTCCAGGTTGGAGTAGATCTCTCGCGGCGCTAGAGGCTTGGCCGGTTCAAATCTCTTGGCCGGGGTGGGAGCTTCCTCTTCCACCACCTGACCCAGAACCCGGATGCAGTCGTAGCAGACCGCTGCTTTGCCTTCCCCGGCGATCACCAAGTCTGACCGGGGCTGGGGTTTTTCACAGAAAGAACACCGTGTAAGCTTTGTTGCGCTCCTACCGTCTGCCACACTCACCACCCGAACCCCGCACTAAACGATTTTTGGAACTATTTAGGAATCGTCTTCTTCAGACTTCTTGGAACCAAGGATCTCGTCGACCAAGGAGTACTCCACCGCCTGTTCGGCGGAAAGGTAATAGTCCCGGTCGGTGTCTCTGGCTATCTTATCGTAGGTCTGGCCGGTGTTAGCCGACAACATGGTGCGGATCTTGTCCTGAAGCCGGATTATCTCCCGGGCCGCGATCTCGATGTCCGTGGCCTGTCCTTGGGCCCCGCCCATCGGTTGGTGCATGTGGACGGTGGAATTGGGCAGAACATACCGCTTGCCCTTCTCCCCACCCGAGAGCAGGATGGTGGCCATGCTGGCGGCCATCCCCAAACAGATGGTGGAGATTTCGGGACTGATCAACTGCATCGTGTCGTAGATGGCCAGGCCGGCGCTGATCACCCCGCCCGGGCTGTTGATGTAGAGGTTGATGCCCTTGTCCGGGTCTTCCCGCTCAAGGAACAGCAGTTGGGCGATGATCAGGTTGGCCACCTGGTCGTTGATGGGCGTACCCAGAAAAATGATCCTCTCCTTGAGCAGCAGGGAATAGATGTCAAATGCCCGCTCACCCCTGGGGCTGGTCTCGATGACCATGGGGACCATGTTTTGAGGGACGAATAATCCGCTTGCGTTGGGGACGTCTTGCATCGGGGTGCGCTCCTTATCCGGTTGCTTCTTCGGCCGGTGAAGATTCTTCTTCCGGCGCGGTTTCTTGATCGGGCTCCGAAGAGTCCATGGACCCTTCGGCGGCGGGGGTGGCGGATGCCTCTCCTTGGACTATCTCAACCAACTTGGCCAGGATCTTCCGGTTCAACAGGGACGACCGGATGGATTCTTTGGCGCTTTCCGTATTCAGGGCCTGCTTCATGGACGCTTCCGATTCACCACTGGCGGCGGAGATCAGGTTGCTGACCTCGGCGTCGACATCTTCATCGGAGATTTCGATATTCTCCACATCGGCCAGTTTTCGCAGGAGCAACATGGTATTGAGCCGTTCTTCCGCCTGAGGCTTCATCTGCTCCCTGAGTTCTTCCTCGGTCTGGCCGGCATAACTGAGGTACTGCTCCATGTCCATGCGCTGGTTGCGCAGCGCCCGTTCGCGCTCTTCGTACATTAAGTCCAATTCACGTTGGTAGACCAGTTCTGAGGCCTCGATTTTGGCCAGCTTTTTGAGCTCTTCGAGGCTGGACTGCTCCAAACGGCGGGTCTCGGCCGCCTCACCTTCGTCACTGATACGCTGCCGTATGTGGCCGGAAAGGGCCTCCAGGCTCTCAAAACCCTCCCGCACCCCCTTGGCAAATTCGTCGTCCAGTTCCGCCAGTATCTTCTCCTTGATGGAAAGGACATCGACGTCGAACCGGCACTCCTTGCCGGCGTATTCCTGTTGGGGATAATCGTCGGGGACGGTCAGCGTGAATTCCTTGGACTGCCCCTCGGTCATGCCCTCCAGATAGATGGAGAAGCCCGGCAAGGGGAGGTTGTTGTCCAGTTGGGGAATGAAGTCTATCCCTTGGTCATCGATGATCTGTTCGCCGCCGATGGTCCCTTTGACGTTCATGGACACCAGGTCCCCAAAGGCCACCGGGCGTTCCACCGGCTCCCACGGGGCCGACTCGAAGCGCAGGTCTTCCAGTACGTGCTCCACCTGTTCGTCGGTGACTTCCACCGCTTCCCGCTCCAGACGGATGGAGCGGAACTCTCCCAGGTCCACGACGGGCTCCAGCGGCACCACGGCCTTGAACGACACGGGCGCCGTCTCGAGCACTTCCAACTGGGGTTCCATGAAGGCCTGGATGTTTTCGTCCTTTAATACCTTGTCCAGAGACTCGGGAATCATGAACTCCAGGGCTTCATGGACCAGCGCGTCCCGGCCCAGATGATTTTCAATCACCGATCGAGGGGCTTTGCCGGGACGGAATCCGGGGATGCGGACGCGGTTGGCAACCCTTCGGTACGACCGGTTGAGGAACGGCTCCTCATCTTCAGCGTCCATGGATATGGTTAGGGTTACCTCTGTAGTTGTGACCGAGTCCCTTGTGACGTTCAACGCCTTTCCTCTCCGTAGCATGCCGTGGACGGGGGGTGAAACGGCCGAAGTATCAGCCAACCAAATAGCGGGCGCAAAAGTGGTTCCACAGTGTGTCCGGGTAGCCACAATTATAGCATACCCTCCAGTCCGGCCTTTCCATAATGAGACCATTGAAAGCGCCCGGTTTTATCCCCCGCCCGGGTCCGGATTTCGTCCGCCGGCCGGTCCGGCGCCGCGCGGTCCGGGGATGGTCTAGGGCAGGCCGAATCATGGGTTGGGCGGGCATGGTTCCTTGTCGATTTCTTAGATTTTGACCAAAATTGACATAAGTTTAAGAAATTATTAAAACTCACCCCAATTTTCATTGACGGTTATGTTCATAAGTTGGTACTGTCAGGTGCAATCGCATTGGCGCAAGGGTAGTTGGGCGGTGGGGTCCACGGGACATCTTCGCTGGTTTCCGCGGACTTTTAGCCCGGTTTCCCCGAAAGGTTTTCCGGCCTGCTGCCGGATGTCGCCAACAAGAAGTGATGTGGCCGCCAGGGTGAATCTGGCGGATGGGAGCGGCGGTGGCTCTGGCAACCCTGACAAGAACACCGGAACTAACAGACCCTTGGCTAACGGAGCTTATGGACCGCACCGGTCATGGACCCGACGGCGATCTTGGTATTTCCCACCGGCCGGTACTTCTGACGGAGACGGTCCATCAGTTGATGCTGCAAGAGGGCGGCACCTACGTGGACGGCACTACCGGAGAGGGAGGCCACTCCGAGGCCATCCTACAGTCCGAGCCGCCGGTCAAGGCGGTATTGGCCATCGACTGGGACCCCCGGTCTCTGGAAGCGGCCCAGTCCCGGTTGGCCGGGTTCGGCGGCCGGTTTCTGCCCGCTCCGGGCAACTATGCCGACATGGCCGGTCTGGCCGCGGAACGGGGGATAACCGGCGTTAACGGCGTGTTGTTGGACCTGGGGTTCTCCTCACGCCAGATCGAGAGCCCCGGTTACGGAATGAGTTTCCAGATGGACGGACCTCTGGACATGCGGTATGACCCTCTCGGGGTCCTGACCGCCGAAGAGATCGTCAACACCTACGACGAACGCGAATTGGGACAGCTAATCCGGCGCTACGGGGAAGAGCCCCGGGGCATGAGCATCGCCAGGGCCATCATTAAAGAGAGGCCCGTCGCCACCACCGGCCGATTGGCTTCCATCATTGGCGCGGTCCTGGGACGCCGGCCTCGGCGCGCCGGGGTCAACCCGGCCACCAAGACCTTCCAAGCCCTGCGCATCGCCGTCAACGACGAACTCTCCAACATCGAACGGGGTCTGAACGCGGCGGTGGGCCTGCTCGCCCCCGGGGGCCGGCTGGTGGTGATCAGCTACCACAGCCTGGAAGACCGGATCGTGAAGGTGTTTTTCAACCGGGAGGCGGCCACCTGTGTCTGTCCTCCTGGTCTGCCGGTATGCGTCTGCGGTCAGACGCCCCGCCTGAAGATCATTAACCGGCGGGTGATAAAGCCATCCAATGAAGAGATACAGTCAAATCCGCGGAGCCGCAGCGCTAAACTGCGGGCCGTTCAGCGGATCTAGCCGGACCGCTCCCGATAAATCAGGATACGGCAAAGATAAGGAAGGTGACAGGTTGGCAATAGACACATTCTATACCGCGGTAGACATCGGTACCGATAAAGTTACCTCCGTCATGGCCCGCGTGGGTACCGA
>CAYMZL010000009.1:0-8718 GCA_964394825.1 uncultured Dehalococcoidia bacterium
CCACCGCCGTGCCGAAGGCGGCCGTGGCCAGCGCGCCGGCGTTGCAGTGGGTCAGGACGGAGCCGCCGTCGGGCATCAGTTCTTTGCCGTGGCTGCCCATCCGGCGGTTGATCGCTTCGTCTTCTTGTTCGATCAAGACTGCCTCTTCCAACAGCCGGTCTTTGATCATCGACGTGCCGGCGACCGAGTTGGCTAGGGTCAGCATCCGGTCAACGGCCCACATCAGGTTCACGGCAGTGGGCCGGGCGGCCTTTATCTCCGCTCCAGCCTCTTCCAACCGTTGCAAGAACGTGTCCCGGCCCAACGCCCCGGCGCCGGATGGGTCCAACTCCCGGGCCGCCATGGCGACGGCGTAGGCCGCGGTGACCCCGATGGCCGGCGCGCCGCGCACGCGCATCTCTTTGATGGCGTCAACGGCCTCCAGATACCCATGCACCTCCACGATCACTTCTTCGGATGGAAGGCGGGTCTGGTCAAGCAACCTGAGGGTGCCGTTGGCCCACTGGATGGGTCGGATCTCGTTCACCGGATATGCTCCCAGGGGATTAGACCGGAGATTCACGACAGGTCTTAAACATCAAAAAAGCCTCTCGACTAGAGAAGCTCACAGATACACTGGGCTCCCCTCATCTTTCGCCTGCCGCTGTTTTTACCAGCGCCCGACGCCGGAATTAGCACCGTATCCCCGCCCGCCTTAACGGACCGGGACCGGTTGCTAGGCTTCATAGGGCCGTCCCCTCTGCCGTTCTGGATAAGGGTTTCTGAGTTGCTTTTCGATTTTTAAGCGTGTCTTTAGAGTCGAGTAAATGTTACTAAGGGCCAGTCACCGTGTCAAGAAGAGCCGCGCTGGAGCGCCTGAGGCCGACTAGGCGTGGACCACGCTCAATCTCAGTTGACAGGGCCTTCGAAACGCCAACATAATACGCCCTAACCTATCCCACAACCACCGTCTAGCCACGGATTCAATGACCGCACCGAAACCATCACCGAAACTACCCTTGCCCGGAGAGGACCTGGGCCTGTTCACCGACCTCTACGAACTGACCATGGCCCAGGCGTTCTTCCGCCAGGGGATGTCGGCCACGGCCACCTTCAGCCTGTTCATACGCACCTATCCGCCCAACCGCGCCTATTTCGTCTCGGCCGGGCTGGAGGACGTGCTGGGCTACCTATCCAACCTGAACTTCGGTGACCAGGCCATCGATTACCTAAGGGCCTTGGGCATCTTCTCCGAAGACTTCTTGGAGTACCTTCGCGGCGTGCGTTTCACGGGCAGCGTCCGGGCCATTCCCGAGGGACGGCTGTACTTCGCCGACGAACCGGCGGTGGAGGTAACGGCGCCCATCATAGAGGCCCAACTGGCCGAGACTTTCATCATCAACCAGGTCAACCTCCAGAGCATGCTGGCCACCAAAGCCGCCCGTTGCGTTTGGGCGGCCCAGGGACGGGGCATCGCCGATTTCGCTTCCCGCCGCACCCAGGGCACCGACGCCGCGCTGAAGATGGCCCGCGCCAGCTACATCGCCGGGTTCGGCTCCACCAGCAACGTGCTGGCCGCCAGTCTCTACGGCATGCCCCCGGCGGGGACCATGGCCCATTCGTTCGTCGAAGCCTTTGCGACCGAGCTGGACGCCTTCCGGGCCTACGCCGAGTCCTTTCCGGACCGCACCACTCTGCTCTTGGACACCTACGACACCATCGCCGGGGCCTGGAACGCGGTGCAGGTGGCCAAGGAGATGGAGGCGGCCAATGGGCTGAGTGGGAGGCTCGTGGCTGTCCGCCTGGACTCGGGCGATTTCGATGAACTGAGCCGCCAGGTGCGGAGGATACTGGACGATTCGGGGCTGGATTACGTCAAGATATTGGCCAGCGGCGGACTGGACGAATACGAGCTGGAAACCCTGGTCAAGGCCGGAGCCCCCATAGACCTGTTCGGTGTGGGCACCAAGGCCGGCGTTTCGGCGGACGCCCCCTGGTCGGATATGGCCTACAAAATGGTCTGTTTCGACGACCGGCCCGTGATGAAACTAAGCACCGGTAAAGTTTCCCTGCCCGGCGCCAAGCAGGTGTTCCGCACCAAAGACGCGGGCGGCATGTTTGCCAAAGACATCATCGCTCTGCAGGACGAAGAGCTTCCGGGCGGGCTCCCGGTGCTGGAAGAGGTCATGAAGGACGGGCAGAGGACCGGGCCCGCGGCATCTCTGGAACAGGTCAGAGGACGATTTCAAGAGGACTTCGCCGCCTTGGACGAAAGGTTCAAGGCCCTGAACAACCCGCCCCGCTATCCGGTCAGCATCAGCGGACGCCTGGAACGCCTGACCTCGAAGGTCCGGGAAGAGGTCTTGGGAGTCAACGTTTCAGACACCGACTGAGTATCTAAAAGCCCCATCGACCGAATAAAAGAATAAGAATCTCATAGGCCCAGTGGTCCCTGGGACCGATTCAAACTTGAGGCGCAACTAACCTATGAAGACCGCCGTCTGCATGAAATACGTGCCCATCATCGCGCGTATCCAGTTCGACTATGAGGCCAAGACCATCATCCGCGACGGCGTTCCCTCGGAGGTCAATCCCTTTGACCTCCTGGGACTGGTCCGGGCCGTCGAGCTGAAGCGGTCCCCCGAAGACGAGGTGGTGGTCATCTCCATGGGCCCGCCGGGGGCCAGCGAGGGATTGACCGATTGCGTGGCCTTGGGCGCCGACCGGGCGGTGCTGGTGACCGACCGCGCCCTGGCGGGGTCCGATACCCTGGCCACATCCCGGGCTTTGGCTTTGGCGCTGCTGCGGGAGAAGCCCGACCTGATCATCTGCGGCCGTAACAGCACCGACGGCGAAACGGGCCAGGTCGGTCCGGAGATCGCCGAACTCATGGGCCTGCCCCACGTCAGTCACGTGCGGAAACTGGACCTGAGCGATGACGGCAAGTCCGTGATCGCGGAGCGCATGACCGACGAGGGATTTCAGACTTTGGAGTGCGGCCTGCCGGCCCTGGTCTGCGTCACCGAGGGCGTGGCCCCCGAACTATATCCCAACAAAGAGCAGATGGAGCGGGCCCAGGAGATTCCGGCCGAGGAAGTGGCCTGCGCCGATCTTTTGGCCGATGCTCCCGCCGGGTTTTCCGGCGACCTGACCCAGTTCGGGGCGGAGGGGTCGCCAACCTGGGTGGACGAGATACGTCTGGTGGAGCCCAACCGGCTGGGGGTCCTGCTGGAGGACATCACGCCGGAGGACGCCGCCAAGCAGGTGGCCGGCGCCCTACGCCGACGCCTGGCCGAATTGGCGGCCGCCGACTCAGCCGGTTCCGGTAAGAGCGCCGCCGCGGCGCTGCCCAGATACCCAAATAGCAGAGAAAAAAGCATCTGGGTGGTGGCCGAGAACACCCGCGACGGCCTGGCCCACGTAACCCTGGAGATGCTGGGCAAGGCCCGGGAGCTCACCCAGTTCACCAAGAGCGAGGTTGTGGCGGTGCTCATCGCGCCCCAACAAGACGCCACGGTGGCAGAGCTGGCCTCCCAGGGCGCCGACCGGGTGCTGGTGCTGGACAACTCTCAGATCGGGCCGGTTTATGGCAGGGCCGTCGGTCAGGCATTGGCCGAGGCCGTCCGGAAAGAACAACCCTACGCCGTGCTCTTCGCCTCCACCGCCGATGGGCGCGACCTGGCGTCGCGGCTGGCGGCCAGACTGGAACTGGGCCTTACCGGCGACGCCATCGACCTGGAGATAGACGCCGAAGGGCGGCTGGTGCAACTGAAACCGGCCCTGGGCGGCAACGTGATGGCGCCCATCCTGTCCAAGACTCTGCCCAACTTGGTGACCTTGCGTCCCGGCCTGCTCACGCCCGCCGCGCCGGAGCCCGGCGCAACCGCCACCGTGGAGGAACTGCCCGCGGTTCCCTTCGACGGCCCGGACGTCCGGTTGCTGACCGAGGAGTTTCAAGAGGATCAGGAGGGCATCGCCTTGGCCAAAGCTCCGGTGGTATTGGGGATCGGGATGGGTATCGGCGGAGTCCAGAACCTGCCCAAGGTGCAGGAGATGGCCCGGTCCATCGGCGCCAGCATCGCCATCACCAGGGACGTGGCTCACGAAGGCTGGCTGCCCCAACAGGTCCAGGTCGGCATCAGCGGCCGGACCATCGCCCCCACGGTGTACCTGGCGGTGGGTATCCGGGGCGCGTTCAACCACACGGTGGGATTACAGCGTGCGGGGGTGATCATCTCCGTGAACCAGAACCGCCGGGCGGTGATGTTCCGCTCTTCTGACTTCGGTATCGTGGGCACCTGGGAGGAGTACCTGCCTCCTTTGATCGAAGAACTGCGGCCTATTCTGTTGGAATTAAACGCGGTTTAACCTTCATGCTAGGTTCGCTAGGCAACGCGCGGAGATAGAGCGTCGGGAGGTATCCAGATGAGATGGTTGTGGCTCATTCCCGGGATTGTTTTGGGTTTTATGGCGGGGGGTGTGGTTGGGTCGGCCTTTGTTTTCGCAGAGTGTACAGACACAGGATACGACTACGATAGCTGCATAATTTTTGCATTCGCCTTGGCGATAATTGGGGCGGGGATTGGCGCTGTAGTATCGGCCTTGTTGCTTGCCATCTCTTTAGCGAAAAGATCGTGGGCTGTTCTCGCCATGATTATGGGGATTACTCTCGGGCTGTTTATAGGGGGAATAGTCGGAATTGCCTTCACAGAGGACTTGGACAAGAGTTCACGGCCTTCTTCGGTTACTCCCTATGTTGGACTCCTTTCGGGAGGAGTCCTGGGCATGGGTGGTGGAGGATTGCTTTTCTTTCTCGCTCGTCGCGTGCCGCCCATGAACCTCGAACTCTTCGATGACGAAGCAGAGAGGCAGCAGTAATCGCTTGTCCATCTCATATAGGCGTATCTATGAAGGTTCGGGATGGTCCGCACGAACACGCGGAGACTGAGCTGTGGGTTGGTGTTCCGCTCGTGGTATTTCACATGGGCAATTGGCCCGGGCTCACCAAGGGCTTCGGACAATTGACGCTCGTCTTTGCGCCGGTCCACAACTCACGGGGTATTTTGGCTGCCGGTCCGTCCGCTCAGCCGTGGCGGCGCGGCTTAACTTGACACCGATTCCCCGGCACAGGAAAATGGCAAGGCGTGAGTCTGAGGGGCAGCGGCAGGATTGCCAGGCCGAGTTTTCACGCACTGTGGGAGAGTCACAAATGGATTTTGGCTATACACCGGAACAAGAGGACCTCCGCCGGGAAGTGCGGGAATTCATCGCCGCCAACGTCAGTCAAGGACTCCTTGACGAACTGGAGAGCGGCGAAGAAGGGGGCCGCGGCCCCGAGTACCGCGATCTGGTGAAGAAGGTCGCCGACAAGGGCTGGATCGGCATCAGTTGGCCCAAGGAATACGGCGGCCAGAGCGGCAGCCGCATAGACCAATATATAGTGGAAGAAGAGTTCACCAGGGTGGGCATCGGCGTGGGCGGCGCCGGAAGCGGCGCCCCGGCCATCCTTGCCGCCGGGACCGAGGAACAGAAAGAGTACTTCATCCCCGGGATGATCCGCGGCGAGATCACCTTCGCCCTGGGCTTCACCGAGCCCCAGGCCGGGGCCGACCTGGCGGGACTGCAATGCCGGGCGGTGCGGGACGGCGACGAGTACGTGATCAACGGGCAGAAGATGTACACTTCCGCCGCCCACTACGCATCCCACATCTATATGATGTGCCGCACCGACCCCGACGCGCCCAGGCACCGCGGCATCTCGATCTTCCTGATACCCATGGACACGCCCGGAATCACGGTGCGGCCGCTGTGGACCATCCAGAACGACCCGCCCGCCCCATTGGGCACCACCTACGGCATGGCCCGCACCAACGAGACCTTCTTCGAGAACGTGCGCATCCCGGCGTCCTGCCTGCTGGGCGAGGAGAACTCCGGCTGGTACGTGGGCGCCATGGGACTGAACCTGGACCGCGTCGGCGCCAGCCGGTACCTGATCTCGGTCCGCCGCGACGAGGACATCGTCAACTGGGTCAAGGAGAACGACTTTGGCGGCCATTCCCTGGCCAGCGATCCGGCGGTGCGAGACAAGCTGGCCGAACTGTGGACCGAAGCCCAGGTCTGCCGTCTGATGACCATGCGCAGCATGTCCCTGGTGGAACGGGGCGACACGTTCACCTATGAAGGCTCCGCCGAGAAGGTCTGGGCGCCCGAGCACGGCGTGCACACCACCGAGGCCATCTCCCAGATACTTGGGCCCTACGCCCAACTGCTCAACGGCTCCGAGGAGGCCATCGAAGACGGCCTGTTCGCCCACAACCTGATGGGTTCGTTCCAGTCGGGGATCAACCACGGCAGCGTGCAGATCATGCGCGACCAGATGGCCCGCCGGGGCCTGGGCCTGCCCAGGGGCTAGGGCGGCGGTACAACCGCGTTAAAAGTCCGAGCGTCGCTCCCTACGACTAGCTCGAAAGTTATGTCAGTCAGGCGTGACCACAAGACAAACCAAGGAAGACCATGGATATATTGCCCTCCGAAGAAGAACAGATGCTGAAGAACGTGGCCAGGGAGTTCTTGGAAGCGGAATGCTCCACGGCCATGGTCCGCGAGATGGAGATCGACGGCCTGGGCTACCCGCCCGCCCTGTGGAAGCAGATGGCGGACCTGGGGTGGCTGGGGCTGGCGCTTCCGGAAGAGTACGGCGGCCAGGGACTGCCGCTAACCTACCTGGGCCTGATCCTTGAGGAAGCCGGACGGGTGCTGGCGCCGGTCCCGCTGCACAGCACCGCAGTCGCGGCCCTCACCATTGCCAGCGACGGCAACGGCCAGCAGAAGCAGGACATCCTCCCGGCCGTGTCGGACGGCGGCATGATACTCACCTGGGCCGTCCACGAACGCGACCCCCGCCTGCTCCCCGAAGCCATGCAGTTGCAGGCCACCGCCGACGGCGACGGTTGGGTGTTGAACGGCACCAAGATGTTCGTCGATAACTTCAATATGGCCCAGCGGTGCTTGGTGGCCTGCCGCACGTCCCCTGCCTCGGACTCCAACCAGGGGATATCCCTCTTCTTGGTGGACCCCAACGGCACCGGTGTCACTCAGACGGCGCTGGTCACACTGGCCAAGGACAAGCAGAGCCGGGTGGACTTCCAAAACGTCCGCGTCGAGCGGGCGGCCTTGGTGGGCGAGGTGGACTTAGGATGGCCCATCGTCGAGGCGATGCTGGACCGGGCCACCGCCCTGCTGTGCTGCCAGATGCTTGGCGCGGCCCGTAAAGACGCCGAGATGGCCATCGAATACGCCAAGAACCGGGTGGCCTTCGGCCGGCCCATCGGGGCCTTCCAGTCGGTGCAGCACATGCTGGCCGATATGATTCTCCACGTTGACGGCGGCCAGATGCTGACCTACGAAGCCCTGTGGAAGATGGACCGGGGTCTTCCCGCCTCGGTTGAGGTGTCCCAGGCCAAGGCCTTCTGCAACGAGAAGTGCGAGTCGGTGGTGCGTACCTCCCAGGTGATCCACGGCGGTATCGGGTTCATGATGGAGTTCGACCTGCACCTGTGGTTCCGCCGGGTCACCTCTTGGACCATGCGTCTGGGGACGACCTACGACCACCGGGCCAGGATCGCGGCGGCCCTTCTGGACGTTCCCGGCAAGGTCCGGCTGGGGATGCCCTTGCCCACTGCGGTCTGACCAGACCAGCTAAAAATCTAAAGGTATTACAAGAGCAGCCGGATTGAACGGCGGCAAAAATCATGGAGAGTGACCGATGGCCAAAGATGTCGTATGCGGCAAGGAGATAGACCAGGAACAAGCACGGGCCGAGACTTCGCAGACCGTCCACGGGGCCTCCGAGGTGGACCCGGAGCAGGGCACCCGCATCTTCCACGACGGCCAGTGGCTGTACTTCTGCGGGCTGGACTGCCGGACGAAATTCCTGGCCAGCCCCGACACCTACCTAAGCTAGCTTGAACCAGGGGCCTCGCCCGGCCCGCAGAGGAGAATAACCATGCCTGACGCCATAAAGCTCGACCCCAAGAAGACCGCCTTCATCATCATCGACATGGTGAACGCCATCGCCAAGGGTGGTCCCGGCCCCACCTACACCCTGCCCGATAACCGCAAGGACATCGTGGCCAGTTTTCAAAAGATGATTGCCCACTGCCGCAGGGTTGGGACGCCGCTCATCTACATCACCACCCACCGCAGAGAAGACAACGCCGACGCTCCAAAGACCGTCTCCGACATCGGCGGGGGCGGCGGCAATCCCATGTTGCCCGGTACTCCCGCCGTGGATGTCATCGACGATTTGGCCATGCAGCCCGGCGACTTCCTCTTGGTGAAGCCCCGGTTCAGCGCCTTCTACGGCACCAACCTGGACGGCATCCTGCGCCATCTGGGCACCGAGACCATCCTGGTGGGCGGAATCTCCACCCAGCGCAGTGTGGAGGGCACGGCCCGGGACGCCAAGAACCGGGACATACAGTGTGTGGTGGTCAGCGATTGCTGCACCGCCGGCGAGGTGGACGTCCACGAGATGACCATCAATCACGTGCTGCCGCTATTGGTCCGGGTCCGAAACACCGAAGAGACGATCACCGCCCTTAGTTGACCGGACCCGCCCGGTGGAAACATGCGCGTAGGGGCACGGCATTGCCGTGCCCCTACGCGCATCAAATCTCATAAGAAAAGGCCCCTTCCAACCGGAAGGGGCCTTTATTTGCGCCTTTACATGGCCTAGTC
>CAYMZL010000009.1:8728-16189 GCA_964394825.1 uncultured Dehalococcoidia bacterium
TGGCCTAATCGTCGTAGGGCTTGAGCTTGATCTGGTGCAGGGCCGGGATGACCTCTTGGCCCAGGAGCTCGATGGAGCGCATGGTGTCTTCGTGCTTCATGGCGCCCTCGTTGCCGTAGATGTGGATGTACCCCGGGCTCAGGCGCTCGACGATCTCCGAGAATTTCCTGGTAACGGTCTCCGGGCTGCCCACGATGATGTTGTTGACGGCCTGGAGTTCCTCGTAGGACGTTGGGTTGCCGAACTCCGAGTTGCCGGTCCCGAGGGCCGGCCGCGACCGCTTTACCTCCACCGCGCGGCGGGACTGGTAACCGGGCGGGTCGTTGTGCTCCCTGGGGCCTTTCTGGCGGTGGGCTGCGGTCCACATGAACTCGCGGCCGATCTCGATGGCCTTCTCATCGGTATCCGCCACCACGCACCGGAGTAGATAACCGAAGTGTTCCGGGCCGGCCTTGTAGCCAACGTCGCGGGCGGTGTCGATGTAGATCTGCTTCAGCCATTCGGTGGTTTCCACCAGGGCGCCCAGGTTCATGTAGGGGTGGCCATGGGTGGCGGCCCAGACCACGCTCTCGGGGCTGCCGGTGCCGGGGAACCAGATGTCCGGGCGGGGGGTCTGCATGGGCTTCACCCACGGATTGACCACCCGGTACTTGAAATACTTGCCCTCGTGCCGGAAGGGGCCGGGGTCGGTCCAGCACTTGATGATCAGGTCGTGGGCCTCCTGGAACCGGGCGAAGTTCTCCGTTGGGTCGTTCCCGGATAGCAGGGTCTCCACGGCGGTGCCGCGCACGAACCCGGAGATTATCCGGCCGCCGGAATAGCAGTCCAGCATGGCGATCTCCTCGGCCATGCGGATGGGGTCGTTGACCGAGACGACGTTGCCCAAGATGGCAATCTTAACCTTCTTGGTCAGCTTGGCGATGACGGCGGCGTCCAGGTTCACCGCCGGCTTCATGCACCAGTACGAGGCGTGGTGCTCGTTGGTCATGATGCCGTCGAAGCCCACCTCATCCGCCAGTTGGTACTGCTCGTGGTACTGGTTGTAAAGGACCGCGGCCTTCTCCGGGTCGAAGTAGGTGTTGGGAAAGCCAAGGCGTCCCGATTCGTACTTCTCCAAGTCCTTGTCGCCAACGTGCCCGTAGGGCTGTTCAGAGAACCAGTAGATCTCGGGATGTTCGGTGGGCCGTTTTAGCTGGTCAACCATTTGCTTCTCCTCTCGCTCCCGGTCATCGAATCACCGATGCAGGGCGGCTGCCGGATGCCGGGGTTTGTTCACGTATTCCGTTACGTTGCAGGGCAGGAATTACGAGTTCCTCCAAGAGACAAATCCCCATTCCCGCATCGACACCGGGAATTATAGTCAATCAGAATTCTAGTGGCAACCGTATATCAACTCAGAGTTGTGGGGATGAGTCTCAAAGCAAGTATCGGGGCCTAGATCAGCAAGGAATAGACCACGGCCCTCACCAACCCCTGGCGTGGCGGCCGCGTGCCGCCGGGCGCACGGAGTAGTGGGGGATTCCTGGGACGAAAGAAGGAAACCGCGATGGACGGCCGGTAGGCGGCTAGACGGGAACGGCGGCCCGCAGGTCGGGAATGCGCTCCTCCCGCGAAATTAGCGAGGCGTACGGGCCCAGTAGGCGCTCGAACTCGCGGTGGTAGAACTCGGGCAACTCGGTCGAACCGCCCTCGTGGAATTCGCGGAACTGCCGGTCCGTGGTCAAGCATTCCAGGATTTTGCGAAAGCGGCCGATGCCCTCTTTAGCGCGAAGGGTGCGCACGGTATAAAGCAATCGCAGGGTCTGGCTACTGGTCGTGCCCAGCCGCCGCCACCAGAACCGGCGGTTGGAGTAATGCAATAGCATGTCCAGCAGTCCTTGGTAATAGGTGACCGGGTCGTAGTTCTTCAGGGTCGTGACCAGATATGGGAAGTAGTAAAACGAGAACGGCATCGCCTCAAGAATGCGCCCGTCTCTTAGGTAATCGTCGTGGAGCGGTGTGCCGCCAAATGGCACGGGGATGTTGAGCACCGGCCAGGCGAACGGCGTCAGCGACATGAATTCTTTGGTCAACTCCACCGGCTCGCTGCCGGCATCGGTGTCCAGACCGAACATGAAGTTGACCTGGATGGCCGAAACGTACGACTGAAGGAGTTCCAGATGCTCGGCCACCGCCTGAACCTTTGCCGCCCCGGTCTTGCTTCCTACACCGGCTTTGTTGGAGTAATCGGTCCACGACTCCACACCGGGCGCAATGAAGAAGCAATTGGTATCGCGCAGCCGCTGCATGCGCGGCCCTTTGAGTACCGACAACGAACTCTCCATGATATATGGATTCCGCCGGCCTTGAGGCACTCGTTCCAGAATGTCCATGGTCTTATCGAACTGCACCGCGAAATTGGGGTCCTGGAAGGTGATTTTCACCCCGGGATAAGATGCGGAGACGTACTTCAGATCAGCCTCTAGTTGGTCCGGAGGGAGCACGGAATAGGGGTTGTTCCAGTCGGTGCAGAAATTGCAGGTGTAGGGGCAACCTAGGCTGGCCAGCAACGGGACCATACTGGCGAAATAGGGCTTTTTGCCCCCCAGGAAACTGGCGGTCCGCACCTCGGGCATTCGCTCTTCCAGGCTGGGAAGGACCGTTAGTGGTCTTCCACTGGAGACGATTGAATTTAGTTCGTAGTGGCCTCCCAGAATATCGGCCACCAGTTCCCGGTCGCACTGGGTGACCACCAGATCGAAAAAGCGTAGGCAATCGTGGGGGAAGGACTTGGCGTGGGGGCCTCCAATGACGGTGATTGTCCCTTCTCGCCGGTACAGCTTGGCCAGCGCGGAGCTAAGGGCGCTGTCCTTGGTGTAGACCGACATGAACACCATATCCAGGCCGGCGGGTAGCTTGCGTTTGGGGTCGCCCTGTCCGTAGAAAGTTGCGTAGTAAACCTCGTGTCCCAATTGCCGGGCCCATACGGCCACGGCCTGGGGCATGATGCTGGCATACTGCTTGGTCGTGAGGAAGTCCTCTAGAGTCTGCCGCAAGGTGGGCGAACACCCGGCCGCCAGCAACTCTATGACGCCTATCTTCAAACCGGGCCCGGACCGATGATAGTTTCCAACCGTCTTCTTGCCTCAACCGAATCTTAACCGCAACCCCAGCATACGGGCGCCGGCCGGGAATAACAATGCCGGGCCACCGCCCGCCGCGGGGAACGGCTACAGCGTCAGCCGTGTAAGATACAGGCAATCTATGAGCACATCGTCTGAAACCAATGGGCCGGCCAATGGAGACCCGCCTAGGGTGGTGATCTTGGGCGGTGGCTATGGCGGGATCTACACTGCGCTCAAGTTACAAAAAGCGGCCCGCCGTGGCCGGATCCATCTTTCTCTGGTGAGTCAGGAGAACTATTTCCTGGCCCACCCCATGCTGGCGGAGGTGGTCTCGGGCAGTATCGAACCACCTCACATAGTGAACCCCATCAGGCGGATGCTGCCCCACGTCCACTTTCATCAAGCCCGGATCCAGGCCGTTGAAGTCGAAAGCCGCACTCTGGTCATCAACCGCCTGGGAGCAAGCTCCAGGTTCGACCGGATTCCGTATGATCACCTGGTGATTGCCGTCGGCAGCCGCACCGACCTGTCCAGACTACCGGGCATGGAGGAACACGCCTTTCCCTTCAAGACTCTGGGAGACGCCTTCTTTTTGCGCAACCACGTGATCAGCGTATTGGAGGAGGCCGAGGTGGAAACCGATCCCCGCGAGAAGCAAGATTTGCTTACTTTCGTGGTTGCGGGGGGCGGCTACACCGGGGTCGAGGTGGCCTCCGAGATCAATTCTTTCACCCGGGAAGCGGCCAAAAGCTACCGCCAGATCGACCCATCGGAGATCAGAGTAATCTTGCTGCACCGCGGGAGCCGGTTATTGCCGGTCCTTCACGATAAATTGGCTGAGTTTAGCCACCGGGTGATGCAACGCCGGGGCGTCGAAGTGCGCCTCAACACCGCGATCACGGGCGCCACGGCGCAGAGCGCAATATTAGACGCCGGCGAAACGATCTCAACCAGGACTCTGGTGGTGGCATTGG
Source organism: uncultured Dehalococcoidia bacterium (assembly GCA_964394825.1). Lineage (GTDB taxonomy): Bacteria > Chloroflexota > Dehalococcoidia > Lucifugimonadales > UBA3495 > UBA9611. The sequence goes on from CAYMZL010000009.1 coordinate 12,807, forward strand.
GTTCAGCCCCGAACCAGTTGCTGGACGTCTTGCCGGGCAAACGGGGCGCAAGAGGCCGCTTGGTGGTGGACGACACGCTGTCCGTCCCCGATTGCCCCGGGGTCTGGGCCGTGGGTGACTGCGCCGCCGTGCCCGACGTTCACACCGGCGGGACCTGCCCGCCTACGGCCCAGTATGCTATCAGACAAGCCAAGCACGTGGCCCGGAATATTATGGCGGCCGTCAATGGAAAGAGCCTGCGCCCCTTTTCGCACCGCAATCTGGGCGTTTTTGTTCCCCTGGGCAGGTTTTCCGGAGCCGCCGAAGTGTTGGGTCTAAAGGTGTCGGGGTTTTTGGCCTGGTGGCTTTACCGGTCCTATTACCTGTATCAGCTCCCTCGATTGGAGCGTAAGGTCCGTGTCGTGACGGACTGGACACTGGAACTGTTCTTTCACCGAGACATCGTGCGGATGGACATCGCCAGGAGCCAAGGAATCTCCCGGGCACATTACGAGCCCGGACAGCTTATATACCGGGAGGGAGACCTGGCGCGCAACTTCTATACCGTCTTGAACGGCCAGGTGCAGGTGGTGCGCCGAGACAATGGCGAAGACACGCCCGTGGCGACCTTGGGCGCCGGTGAATACTTCGGCGAGGTGTCCCTGTTGCAGGGCATCCGGCATACTGCATCGGTGCGGGCCCTCGACAGCACCGACCTCCTGGTGATGAGCGGCGCCGACTTCAAGGCCCTGGCCACCTCCTCCACCCAATTCGCGGAATCTCTGGCCGATGTGATGCAACAGCGGCTGTCCGGTAACCGCAGTACTGAGTCTGCAGCAGATGATGAACCGGCAGCATAGAGGGAGATTTCGCCTGGGAATAGGCTGGGTCAGGGGCAGGTGGGGCGGAATAATTGGGGCCGCCTGGGATTTGGAGGAGAGGCCGGGCGCCGAAAATGTTCAAGCGCCTACTTGACTACCGACTAGGCTACCGGCGTGCCCTTTTAAGATTTTGCTTCAACCCGTTAATCTTGCGCCCTTCCGAGTTGATGCGTTTCACGAATTCCGCAGTCGTTTCTACTTGTTTTTCCCGCTTGGGCTTGGGCTTGGACCGGACCATGATCGATAGCTCCATCTGTTTGGTTGACAGTAATGGGTGTACTTAATTGCTGGAAAATGTCTCTAGGGCTTTACGGGTTCTTCTCGAGGGCCCTACGGGACGTTCTTCGCAAAGCATACACCAAACTGCTCTCTCAAGCCTACCAAGATGAACGCGCATCCATGCCGCTCGATTGACCGGATCCGTCCAATGGTCAGTTAACGAACAGAAAGAAAGGGGGCGTTCCGATTCGATCGGGACGCCCCCTTTTCCTTGCCTGCTGTGGATGGCCCCCTCAGGGGTTACCCTAGTTGGGAGTTACCGCCAGGGCCCGGATCTCTCCGAACTCTTTCCGCAGCTTGGTCCAGGTATCGCCGCCGTCCTTGCTCACGTACACGTAGCCGAAAATCGTGGCTGCGGCAACGACATCGGGAATCTCCGGGTTGTTGGCCAGCCAATAGACCACCGAGTTGGGCTCGACGGGCAGATTGGCCGGGGCCCAGGTCTTGCCCGCATCTTTGGTCATCTGCACGCAGCCGACGACACCCGGGATGAAATCGCCGTTTCCGACGAACATGACATCGGGGTTGTCGGGCTTGATGATCATGCCCCGGCAGTAGGACCGGACGTCTTCGGGGTTGAACTTGGGGAAGTAGTGGTAGTCCCAGCTCTCGCCCTCGTCGGTGCTGGTGGCGAAGCCGAAGGGGCTGGTGCAATACACCGCCGAGTTGGCGCCGGGCCTGATGGCCATGCCGTGGATGTCGCCGTGGAAGGGGTCGGGCCCCAGATCGGGCATGTGCACCCAATTGTCGCCGCCGTCCAGACTCTTGTAAACGCCATCGACCTCGATGCCGGCCCAGATGGTGTTGCTGTCCCTGGGGTCGACAATCACATTGGTGGTCCGTGGGGTCCCGATGGGGCAATCCATGTTCACGCCCATGGACAGTTTGTCCCAGGTCTTGCCGCCGTCCCGGGAGCGGAAGCCTTCGGGGCGGGTGCCGGCGAATATGGTGTCGGTGTGGGCCGGGTCCACGGCCACCGACCAGACCTGCAGATCGCCGATGGGCGAGTCCACGCTCTCCCAGTTGACCCCGTTGTCTTCGCTGCGGAACAGGCCCATTCCGTCGGAACCGGCCAGGATTCGGTGGGGGTTGTCCGGGTAGGTGCGCAGGGCCCTGATATTGCTCTCCGAAGGGATCGGTTGCCGGATCTTCGTCCAGGTCTCGCCGCTGTCGCCGCTCACGTTCATTCCTTGACCGACGGTGCCGACCAAGATGGTGAAGTTGTCCGCCATGACGTTTCCTCCTAAATTCCGGGGCAGGTTCGGGGATTGGGCGCCTAGGGAAAATGTTGCGCCTATGATAGCCCCGGCAGAGCGAAAACACCAGAGTAAATCCCCTGCGTCAATCCCGGTCTTGCGCCGCCTCCCGAATATCCATCCAAGGGTAGTGGAAGCCACGCAAGCAGAGCGGCGATTTTCCTGCCGACTAAATATTGAGATCCAGTCTGTTGACACCGGACTAAATACCCCATCACAATGAATAATCATCATCGTAAGATACCGCGGGAGGACCAAGATGGCGCAAACACAGACGGCGACCTATACCATGGAGGCCTTCGTGGAAGACGTCGAGAACGTCTTTAAGAACGAGTCAGACCCTCACGTCCAAGCTAAGACCGTGTCCGCGTTCTTGAAGAAGTTGCTGGCGGTTCCCGGTTGGCTGGAAGAAAAGCTCGAGCTCGAGGAGGAAGGCGGGTACGGGCGCTTTTCCCTCCATCTGGACGAAGAATCCGGTCACCCAGGCAACGGCTGGTGGCTCATGGCCTCGGTGCAGAAGCCTGGCCAGGACAACCTGCCTCACGACCACGGCGTGACCTGGGTCGTCTACGGGGTATACCAGGGGGCCATCCGCCAGCGCAAGTGGCGCTGGGCCTTCCCCGGCGAGGGCGTGGAGAAAGCTCAGATCGTGGAACACGGCAGGTTTGTACAGGAGGCCGGTTCGGTGGCCTACTTCTTGCCCGGCGAGATTCACGACACGCTGAACATCGAAGAGGGGCGCTCGTTGGTGGTCCGCCTTGAGTCCCAGAAGCTAGACCGCGTGACCCGCTTCCAGTACAACCCCGAGACCGGCACCATGAAGATCATGGACCGGTAGCACCGGCGCCAATCCTTGGTTGAACCAAAAGCCCCCGGCTAAAGCCGGGGGCTCTTTTTATTGGTGTGCTTGATCTGCTGCGGAGAGGCGCGCCCCCATCCTAACCTTCCCCCGCCTGCGGGGGAAGGGACTATTGCTCTGTCTGCGATT
>CAYMZL010000010.1:0-2448 GCA_964394825.1 uncultured Dehalococcoidia bacterium
GCCCACACCGGCCCCACCGTAGGCGCCGATCTTGCCGCCCTTCATGAAGGGGGTTATCAGATCGAAGACTTTGATTCCCGTTTCCAGGAGATCGACGGTCTGGTTCTGGTCGTCGAAGGGCGGAGGATCGCGGTGGATGGGCCATTGTTGTGCCGCCTCGACAGGGCCAAGGTTGTCCAAAGGTGTCCCGGTAACGTCGAACAAGCGGCCCAGCGTTTCGGGGCCGACCGGCACTAAAACCTTCTGGCCGGTGTCGTTCACTTCCACGCCACGGGCCAGGCCGTCGGTGGCGCCCAGGGCCAAACAACGGACCCAGTTGTTGCCGACGTGCTGCTGCACTTCCAGCACCAACTTCTCTCCAACGTTGTCCAACTCAAGGGCGTCGAACAGATTGGGCAGTTCGTCCGCGGGGAATTCGACATCGACGACGGTCCCGATTATTTGGACGACTTTTCCGGTGGCCATTGGCTTCTCCTGATAAAGGGTTACTCGCTATTGGGCCGCTTCTAGCCCTCCAGGGCTATCTGGCCGCCGATCAGATCAAGCAGTTCGTTGGTGATGCTTTCCTGCCGCAGCTTGTTCATCACCAGGGTCAGGTCCGAGGACAACTCGCTGGCGTTATCCGTGGCGGCCCGCATGGCCACCATCCGGGCCGATTGCTCGCTGGCGATGGCCTCCAGGACCGCGTGGTAGACCTGCATCTCCACGAACCGGGGCAACAGGTCTTGCAGCACCGCCAAGTTGCTGGGCTCGTAGATGTAGCCCGCGCTCTCGGCGGCGGTTAACTCCGCCGGGGCGATGGGAAGCAGTTTTTCGATAACCGGCTCCTGGGACATGGTCGAGACATACCTGGTGTAGGCCAGGTAGACCTCGTCAGCCTCGCCATCGGCGTAGGAGGCGATGACCATGTGGGATATGGCTTGGGTGTCGATCAGCAGCGGCGTCTCGCCCAGGTCGGTGAACGTCGCCTTCAAGTCCTGGCGGGTGCGGGCCATGAAGTCCCGGCCCTTGCGGCCCACGGCGATCGCCTGCACCGGGATCTGCTGCTCCAATATGAATTGTCCGACCCGCCGGTTTAGGTTGGCGTGCAGGCCTCCGCATAGGCCCCGGTCGGGACTGATCATCAGCACCGTGACCTTTTCCACCGTGCGGACTGCCAGCAGCGGCTGTTCCCCGGCATCATCTTCGGTGGGTTGGGCGGCCAGGTGGGCGATGATCTCTTGAATCTTGACCGAATAGGGCCGTCCCTGAAGCACGGAGTTCTGGGCCCGCCGCATCTTGGACGCGGCGATCAGCGACATGGCGTTGGTCACCTTGGCCGTGTTATCCACGCTGCGGATCCGCCGACGTATGTCTCTTACGCTGGGCATCTATCTATTTTCTTCCGAATCTGGCTAGCCGGTGAAGGTAGGTTTAAAGTCGTTGATCGCCTTGGTCAGGTCGGCCGACAATTTGTCGGACAGGTCCTTGGTATCGGCGATGGCGGTCATGATGTCGGGATGAGAACCGGCGACGTACCGCAGCAATTGCTCTTGGAACGCTCCCACCTTCTCTATCTCCACATCTTCCATCAGGCCTTCGTTCACCGCGAACAGGATCACCACTTCGTTTTCCAGGGACAATGGCGCGTACTGGCCCTGCTTTAGCACCTCGGTGGCCAATTGACCCCTGGCCAACTGGGCCCTGGTGGCGGCGTCCAGGTCGGCGGTGCCGAACTGGGCGAAGGTGGCCAGCTCCCGGTACTGGGCCAAGGCCAGCCGGAGTTGGCCGGCGACCTTGCGGATGGCCCTGGTCTGGGCCGCGCCCCCCACGCGGGACACTGAAAGGCCCACGTTTACCGCCGGGCGGATGCCGGAGTTGAATAACTCAGGCTCCAGGTAGATCTGGCCGTCGGTGATGGAGATAACGTTGGTCGGGATGTACGCGGATACGTCGCCCGCCTGAGTCTCGATGATGGGCAGGGCAGTGATGGAGCCGCCACCGTTGGCTTCGTCCAGACGTGCGGACCGCTCCAACAAACGGCTGTGCAGGTAGAAGATATCCCCGGGATAGGCCTCGCGGCCCGCCGGGCGCCGCAGGAGCAGGGACATCTGGCGGTAGGCCCAAGCGTGCTTGGTCAGGTCGTCATAGACGATGAGCACGTCTTTGCCCTGGCCCATGAACTCTTCGGCGATGGCGCAACCGGCGTAAGGAGCTATGTATTGCAGGGGCGCCGGGTCGGAAGCTCCGGCGGTGACAACGATGGTGTGCTCCATGGCGCCGGCGGCTTCCAGGGAACCCACAACCTGGGCCACTTTGCCCTGCTTCTGGCCGATGGCCACGTAGATGCAGACCAGGTCGCCGCCCTTCTGATTGATGATGGTGTCCAGGGCGATGGCGGTCTTGCCGGTTGAGCGGTCGCCGATTATCAGCTCCCGTTGGCCCCGGCCGATGGGGATCATCGAGTCG
>CAYMZL010000010.1:2548-15194 GCA_964394825.1 uncultured Dehalococcoidia bacterium
GACACCACGTTGGGGGCCACCTTTTCCACGGACCGGGTGCCCGTAGTTTCCACCGAGCCCTTCCCGTCCAAGGGCCGGCCCAGGGGATCGACCACCCGGCCGATCAGGGCGTCGCCCACGGGGATCTCGATGATCCTTCCGGTGGACCGCACCCGGTCGCCCTCTTTCACGGCATTGGTGTCGCCCAAGATGGCTGCGCCAACGATGTCCGATTCCAAGTTTAGGGCCAGCCCCAGAACGTCATTTCCGAAGTCCAGCAGCTCGTTGGAACGAACACCTTGGAGCCCCTGGATGCTGGCGACGCCGTCGCCGACTTGGACCACTGTGCCCACATCCACCAGGGCCAGGTCTCCGCCAAATTCTTCGATCTGCCGCTTTATCAGCGAGACTATGTCCTGTCCTCTGGTCGCCATCAGAGGTTCTCCTTACGGTAACGATTCGGCCGGAGGCGGCAGTGCCGTCACTCCCGCCACTGATACTTCTCCCAGTGTCCCTGGTCCATTATCGGGAAGAAGGGACCGGTCTATCCGCCGAGCCGGGACTGCTACGCCGAGGCGGCAATCTCCGTATGCAAGCGGTTGCGCAGGCCGTCCAGGCGGGCCTTGGTACTGCCGTCCAGCAGCCGGTCGCCGATCTGGATCACGAGCCCCCCCAGGATCGACTCATCGACCATGGTGGTTAACACAACTTCGTTGTTGATCAGCCCATTTACAAAGCTGATGATGCGGTCGGTCTCGGCGCTTTCCAGGGGCACCGCGGTGGTGATCTCCACCCGTTGCCGTCCCAGGTGCCGGTCCAGCAACTCGGTATACCCGGAATAGACGCCGGTGATGGAGTCCACCGAGTTCTTGGACACCAGCAGGTCAACCAGGTTGCGCACCAGGGGGTTGATGCCGGCCAGGACCGACGCCGTAGCCGCCAGCTTATTGGCCGCCGGCACGTCGGCGTGTTTCAGCAGAGCGGCGAATTCGGAGTCTTCAAACACCTCGGCCACCACCGCCAGGTCCCCGCCCCACTGTTCGGCCTGGTCGTTCTCCAGGGCCAAGTCGAAGATGGCCTGGGCATAGCGCTTTCCTGAGAGTTGTTGGGCCATGGGTCCGCTTAACCCCTTCTCAGGCTTTCGCCTTCTTCGAGTACCTGGGTGATCAGTTCCTCATGGGCCTGACGGTCCAGGGAACGCCGAATCACCCGCTCGGCTGCCGTGATGGCCAGGTCGCCGAAACTGGCGCGGACCTCTTCCAAGGCGGAGTCCCGTTCCCGTTGGATGTCCGCCCTAGCCCGTTCCACGAAGGCCTCGGCCTCCTGGCGCGCCTTGTCCATCTCCTCGGTGCGGAACCGGTCCGCCGCTTCCCGCGTTTGGTCCATGATGCGTTGGCCTTCACGCCTGGCTTCGGTTATCTGTTCCTGTATGGCCTCCTGGGAAGACGCGGCTTCTTCCCGCGCCCGGTCGGCGGCCTCCAGGCTTTCCCGGATCCGGTCCGCCCGCTGGTCCATCAGCCGCAGTATCGGCTTGTAAGCAAAAAGATACAGCAGCGCCAGGAGCAGCAGGAAGTTGACCAGGAATATTGCGAGGCTTGGGAAGTGGATTCCCAATGTCTCTAACATATCAACCTACAATTCTTGGGTCTTGTGGTACCCAAATTCGTTGGGACCAAACTCAGAATATGAAACCAATCATGATTACCGAGACCAAGGCATAGATGCCCAGGGCCTCGGCGAAGGCGATGCCCAGAATCATGTTGGTTTGGATGTTGCCGGTGGCCTCCGGGTTGCGGCCGATCGCGCTCATCGCGGCGGCCCCCAAGAGGCCGATGCCGATTCCGGGGCCAATCGTTCCCAGCCCAATGGCCAGTCCGGCGCCCAGCAGCCTCGCGGCTTCGGTTTCGATCTGGGCTAACGGAATGTTCGCCAAAGCAAGTAGAGCGTCCATCGTCTCTCCTTATCTCCTTTAGTTCGATGCGTTTTTGATCTACATCTAGTCTTGGCGGGACGCGTAGATCGCAAATTTCCCACCCATTTCAGCCGCCGCCGGTCCGGCGGTGGCCGGAACCATGATCAAGACTATTCCTTCGATTGCGCCACCTCGGCGTTAACGCCTGTCTATTGGACCGGGGCTACAGCGCCCGGTGATTATAACTGTTGCCCCATCTTTCGAGAAATCAGACTTAATGCGACTCCCTGTGGGCGGTGATGGCAACGGCCGCGAACACCAGTGTCAGGCCGGCGAAGATCAGAGCTTGAATGAAGCCGACCAGCAACTCAAGTCCGTAGACGCCCACCGTGGCCACGAAGGGAACCAGGAAGGCCGAAACCAAGACCAGGATCTCCCCGGCGGTCATGTTGCCAAACAACCTGAATGTGAAGCTGATCAGCCGCACAAATTCGCTGAAGGCCTCCAAAGGCCCAACGAAGAAGAAATCGAGCAAACCCTGGAAGGCGTCCAAGAACCGGAGCCGGAACAACGCCCCCATCCCCTGTTTCAGGCTGCCTACCCGGACGAACTTGGTGAGGTAACCGAAGCCCAGCATCTTGAACCCCAGGTACTCAACGAAGACGAAGGACACCAGGGCTAAAGCCAACGGCATGTTGATGTCCGTGCCGGCGGGCCGCAGTAGATGTACCTGGATCAGGTCACCGTCCTTAAATCCCAATGCGGGGTAGATGGGTAGCAGGCCGATCCAGGCGTTGAAGATCACGAAGAGAAAGATAGTTGCGATGACCGGGAAGATCATCCGGCTGTGCTCTCGCCCCACGACCCCAGTCACGAAATTCAACAGGCCCTCGATGACTATCTCGATGAAATTCTGGAACCGGCCGGGCACCAAGGCGGCTCTCCGCGCTCCCAGAACGAACAACAAGACCAATACGATACTGGCGATCCAAGAGGAGAGGATGGTGTTGGTGATGATGAAGTTGCTGCCCTGGTACGGACCTTCGTCCACCAGTTCATGTTGTTCATGGGAGAGGGAGTCCTCGCCGAGGGCCTTCTCCTGCTTCTCGGCCTCAAGGAACGCCTGGTAATGGGCGCGGTCCGAGGTGGGGAAGATGACCTGGGCCGGAAGGTGGACTTCCGGCACTGGGATGAAGGGCCCTTCGGCGGTCTCGCCGGCGGCTTTCTCTTCATCTGACAGGATGAAGCCGGCTCCGATGGCGCCGGTAATGAGTCCCGCAATGGCCAGCGCTAACACAAATATCAGACCCAAGGCGATGTATTTGCCTGCGCCGGAACCCGAACCCACTATGGATCCCCTCCATTGCTGCTGGACTTGTCGTCTGGTTCGCTGGACTGTTCAACGCGCAGCAACGGCTGAATCATTTTGAAGAGACCGTAGAAAGCAGCCGTGATGCCGAACAGGAGCCCCAGGAAAGTGAACAGAGGTGTGAGACCGAGCAGTTTATCCAGGGCCACGCCACCTAAGACACCGGCAATGATGCAGGTGGCGACGTACCATCCGAGCCCGGTTAGGCGTAGGGCCAGGAGCCTCCGATTCATGTCTCCGCCAGAGCGTCGTGAATAATATCACTAGGTATTGTAAAAGTCAATTGAGGCTAAGTTTACGAAATACGTTGCCCTTTTTAACGAAACGCGGCCCCGTCGATCCGGCGTCGGGGCCGCGTTTTTCCATCCCTAATGTCCCTGATTATCAGCGGGCGCCAGATTGCTTGCCGAAGTCCTCTAGGTCCAATGAATCTATGAAGTCGGTGAAGGCCGACATGCTCTTCAGTTCTTCCGGCCTGACCTCTGCCCGGCCTTCCCCCGGGGAGCCGTCGCCCGCGGTATCTTGTCCCAGCGGCTTACCGGTTTCCTTGTCCAGGTGGATTCCCGCCTTGTCCATGACCTCTTCATTGGCGTAGATCGGCACCTGAGCCCTCACCGCCAAGGCTACGGCGTCGCTGGGACGGCAGTCTATCTCCTTGGATTCGCCATTGGCTTGGATGGTGATCTTGGCGAAGAAGGTGTCGTTGTGGAGGTCGCTCACCAAGATATGCTTGATCGTGCCGCCCAGGCTGTCAATGATGGTGCCCAGCAGGTCGTGGGTCAACGGCCGAGGCACGCTCAGGTCCTGTAATTTCACCGCGATGGCGTCGGCTTCTGCCGGACCGATCCAGATCGGCAAATAACGGTCTGATTCTTTCTCTCGAAGAATCACGACGCGTTGGTAATTCAGGGGACTGACACGGATGCTATCCACGGTCATCTCGAGCATGCAGTTGTTTGCCTCCGAATATTGCCCGGTGCTCTGGCAAAATTGTAGTCCTAGCGTAAATTGCGTGTCAACCCAATCCACGCGTGTTATGTCGCCGGCGCCAGGCCTAACCAGGCTTAAGTATGACCCAATTATGGCCGCGTTGCACCTTGGCCGGCAGTGAAGGAATCATACTGATTAGAATCTTATGTAACGGACACCCCGCGAATCACCGTCGCCCCGGCCGGACCTGCAGGCATGGCGCCTGGCGGTTTCACGCTCGATCCACGCCAGTCCCCACGCCAGTCCAATGTATAATAATCCTGCAGCAGAACGGTTCTTGGCTGCATCCATCTCGCCGGTGTCCCCGGAGGACTTAAATGCCTAGGAGCAAGAACAGCGGAACCAGCGGCGCACTGGAATCCAAATTCCGGGTGGACTGGAAGAAGACCACCTGGAACCGGGATATGGAGGCCTTTGCCTTTCAATGCACCGATGAATTGGTCCCCCTTGACCATTTCATCGGTCAGGACCGGGCCCAAGAAGCGATTCGCTTTGGCCTGGAGGTGGATAAACCCGGTTACAACCTGTTCGTCACCGGCCTCACCGGCACCGGAAAGACCAGCGCCATCAAGGCCCACCTGCAAAGCGTCGTCGACGACTTGGACCGCCAGGAGAAACGCCGGCCCATCAGCGACTGGGCTTACGTATATAACTTCGAGGACCCCGACCGGCCCAAGGTGGTCCGCCTTCCCCGCGGCACCGGCAAGGTCTACCGCCAGCAACTCTCCAAGGTGCTCCGGACCCTCCAAGAGGACATTCCCAAGGTGCTGAAGAGCGAGGGCTTCGAGGCCCAGGTCCGCGCCCATGAGGAGACCGACCGCAAGGCAACCCAGGACTTGATGAGCGAACTGGAGCGCGCCGGGCAGGCGGCCAACTTCGCCGTGCAAATAACGCCCGCCGGGATCAATATCTTTCCCATGAACGAGGGCCAGCCCATGACACCGGAGGAGTACCAGGCGCTGGAGCCTGAACCGAAACAGGCCATCGACGAAGTCCGGTCTCAGTTGATGCAGCAGACTCAGGACACGATGGCCCAGATCCGGGAACTGGAAAAGGCCTCAGCCCAACGGATCCAAGAACTGGAACGGAGCGCCGGCGACCAACTGGTCGAGCAGGTCTTCTTTGATCTGCACGCCCTCTCCCCGGAAATCCCGGAGATGCAGCATTTCCTGTCCGCCCTGGGCGAGTTTGTGCTGAACAACATCAACCTTTTCAAAGAATCGGATAGCCCCAAATCCATGGTGGCTGGGATACCCACGGGCCCCGCGTCCGGAGGAGCGGCCCTGGGGATCAACCCCTTCCTGCCCTTTGAATTGAACGTATTGGTGGACAACAGCGCCGTCGAGAAACTCCCCATCATCATCGAACCCAACCCCAATTGGGGCAACCTATTTGGCCGCATCGAGCGCCGGGCGATCATGGGGACCTACGTCAGCGACCATGCCATGCTGAAACCGGGAGCGGCTCACCTGGCCAACGGCGGCTATCTGGTGCTGAACGCCCGGGACGTCCTGATGGCGCCGGGCGCTTGGGAGGGCCTGAAAAGGTCCATCCGCAACCGGGAGGTGCGGCTGGAAGACCCCGCCGAGCAGACCGGGCTTTTCATCCCACAGGGACTCCGGCCGGAGCCGGTGCCCCTGGACCTGAAGGTCATAGTGACCGGAGACGAGAGCATCTACCGCCTCCTCACTTCCTCCGACAACGAGGATTTCTGGGACCTGTTCAAGGTCAAGGCGGAATTCGATTACCGCGTGGACCTTAACGAAGAGAATATGCTGGCCTACTGCGCGTTCATCTGCCGGACCTGTGAGGAAGAAAGCCTGCTGCCTTTCGAGACCGGCGGCGCGGCGCGGGTCTTGGAGTTTGGCGCCCGCCTGGTTTCCGACCAAAACAAGCTATCCACACGGTTCGGGCAGATCAAAGACCTGCTCATCGAGGCCGACTACTGGGCCCGCAAAGACGATGCGGAACGGGTCCAGGACCATCACGTCCAACTGGCCGTTAACCAGAAGATCTACCGGTTAAACCTGGTGGAAGAGCGCCTCAAGGAGATGATATCCGACGGCACCCTGCTGCTGGACGTCACCGGCGAAGTGGTGGGCCAGATCAACGGGCTGGCCGTTTACGACCTGGGCGACTTCAGCTTTGGCCGCCCCACCCGCATCACCGCCCAGACCTTCGCCGGCCGGGAAGGATTCATCAATATCGAACGCGAAGCCTCCATGAGCGGCCGCACTCACGACAAGGGCGTTTTGATCCTCAGTGGATACCTGGGCGCAAAATTCGGACATGACCGGCCCCTCACCCTGTCGGCCAGCCTCTGTTTCGAGCAGTCCTATGAGGGGGTGGACGGCGACAGCGCCTCTTCCACCGAGATCTACGCCATATCCTCCAGCCTGTCTGGGCTGCCCCTCCGCCAAGACATCGCCGTCACCGGGTCGGTGAACCAGAAGGGCGAGATACAACCCATCGGCGGCGTCAATCAGAAGATTGAAGGGATGTTTGACGTATGCCGGGCGGTGTCCGGCCTCACCGGTACCCAGGGAGTGGTGATCCCCCACCAGAACGTCCAGAACCTGATGCTCAGGGAGGATGTGGTGGAGGCCATCAGAGAAGGAAAGTTCCACGTTTACGCCGTCAAAACCATCGACGAAGGCCTGGAGATCCTCACCGGCAAGACCGCCGGTGAAGCCGATGCCACCGGGGCCTTTCCCGAGGGGACCGTAAATTATCTGATTTCCAAGAGACTTGACGAACTCAACGACTCGATGCGGGGTTACTTCCAGGGGATGTTGTCCAACGGCAAATAGTGATGACGAAATGAACTTTGATCACTTCGAGTGCATCAGCTTTGACTGCTACGGGACCTTGATCGACTGGGAAACCGGCATAGCATCCGCATTACGGCCAATCTTGGAAACGCACGATGTCTCTGCCGGCCATCATGCCCTGCTGGAGTTATACGGAGAGGCGGAAGCAGAGATCGAAGCAGGACCATATCGGCCCTATCGCGAGGTCTTGAAAGAAGTTCTTTCCCAGATCGGCGATGCATTCGGCTTCGAGCCGTCCCGTAACGAGTTGGAAAGTTTCTCCACGTCGGTGATGAACTGGCCTGCCTTTACGGATTCTTCCCAGGCCTTACGGGCGTTGGCGACCAAGTATCGCCTCATCATTTTGTCAAATATCGATGACGACCTGTTTCGGTTTTCGCAGAAGCTCCTGGGAGTTGAATTCGATCACGTTTTCACGGCGCGGCAGATCGGCTCATACAAGCCGTCACGCAAAAACTTCGAATACCTGATTCAACACGCGGGAGTCCCGCAACACAGAATCCTGCACGTCGCCCAGAGCCTTTTTCACGACGTTGCGCCGGCGAAGGCAATGGGCATATCGACGGTGTGGGTCAATCGGCGTCAGGGGCTCACGGGGTTCGGCGCAACTCCTCCAGCCGAAGCCGCACCGGACGCGACGGTTCCTGATTTGCGCTCTCTCGCGGTGTTAACCGGAACCATGACGTGACCGTATCGCGGCATAACAGATGCGGCGCGCGGACGGGGCGACAGAAAATTGAGTGGGAAGCCTGGGGTTAGCGAAGCATACCGGCGTGGGCTTCTTCCTCTTCTTCGTAACGGCCAGAGTTCAAGTTACTGGAAGCCTCTATGGCCAGCACCTCGATACCCTTTCGCACCGATCCCATGAGCTTGCCCAATTCGATCTCCATCGCCCGCAAACTGCGCAGGGCGTAGGCGTCCGCCTCGGTCCGGCGGGACAGGGCTTCGGACTCCGACTGCTGGAGCATCCGGGTGATCCGCTCTTCGGCGTCCCTGATCGTCTCAGCGGCCCTGGCTTCCGCCTGGGTCACCACCTCGCTCTGGTTCACCTTTTCCCGGAGTTCATCCTCGGCCATGGACTTGGTCCGGCGGGCGTCGGTCTGGGCGATGTTCAGGATCTGGTCCTTCTGCGACAAGACGTCCTCGGCCGACCGGATCTCTTCAGGAATGGTCAGACGCAATTGGTCCACCAACTCCATGACCTTTTTCCTGTCGATGAGGATGTTGCCGCTAACGGGAACCGCCTTGCTGGTTTCGACCAGAGTTTCCAACCGGTCAATGATGTTTATGATATCGATGATTGCACCCCTACCCGGTCACTACCCTTCTTCGACCGGTAATCCAAATTTTGAATAGACCGCCTTGGCGACGTTGGGCGGGACCATCTCTGTGATGTCCCCGCCGAGCTTGGCTACCTCCTTGAGCAAACTGGCGCTAACGAACATGTAATCCTGGGAGGTCATGAAGCAGACCAGATCGACATCCGGCTCCAGCCTCCGGTTCATGAACGCCATGTCGAATTCGTATTCAAAGTCCGATCCGCTTCTCAGCCCCCGGACTATCACCCGCGCTCCAATTTCCTTGGCGAATTTGACTACCAGGCCCGAGAATTTGATGACCTCCACATTGGGAAGGTGTCTGCAGGCGTCCTTCATGAGTTGCGCTCTCTCGTCGGCGTCAAAGAGCAGGTCCTTCGAAGGCGTCTCGTAGATCGCGATAACCAGCTTGTCGAAAAGGCTTGCGGCCCTGGCCGCCACGTCCACATGGCCCACGGTCACCGGGTCAAAGCTGCCCGGGTACACCGCGGTTACCACGACGGGTTCCCGTCTGCGCCCAGGCCTGAAACCTCGGCAAGATTATTCAGAGTTTCTTGAGGCTGGGAGTTATTCAGATTTTGCTCGTAAACAAAAAAATCGACCACGTTGTCTCCGTACCGGCGATGTGATGTTAACCGCAGGGGTCCGTAGGTTTCCCGTAGATCCTCGCGCTTGGAATGCCCCGCAATCACCACGCCGCCATCGACAACCAGTCCTGGCTGGGAAGCAATCTTCTCCAGCAGACTATCCAAGCCGCCCATCTTGTAGGGAGGGTCCAGCAACACCAAGTCGTAGCGTCCAGGCAGAGTCAGGAGCGCCTGCAACACGTCCAAAGGGTGAACGCGGCCTTGCGGGGTGAAGCCGGTGGTTTCAAGGTTGCTGGTGATGACGGCGCTCTGCCGACGGTCCCACTCCACGAAATCCGCCCAAGCCGCTCCGTGGCTCAAAGCCTCTATGCCCAGGCTGCCGGACCCCGCGAAGAGGTCCAACACCCTTCCTCCCTGGTACTGTTCAGGGTCTAGAATGTTAAAGATGGCCGCCCGTACCCGCTCGGTGGTGGCGCGGGTGCCGGGACTGACGGCCCCTTTGAGCCGCCGGCCCTTTGCAATACCACCTGCTACACGCATGCGTCTAGTAAGGCTGAATTATACATAATGTCAATGGCCATTCCTAGTAAATCGCCCCTCTATTTTAACCAATTTTATATTAGTTTTATATTATGCTTAACAAATAATCGGGATTCGAGCCTCAGACTATCCCGCCCGGTCCGCTGGTTGCCACCTCTTGACCCCTCCGTTCAAGTTGACGCTAAAAGGGGCCTGTGCTAATATCCAGCCCACTCGGAGACCCTTGTTTCACGCTCAAAATCCGGCATTCCACACCCCCATCCCCACCGTTGACCGGCGGTCTTTACACCGGTGGTCCCGCCACAAATATCTTTGGGCCAGCCCTCTATCGGCCGAGGAATATGGGACCCAGGAAAACGGCGCGGGTACGCCCGGCGCCATGGGAACTAACCAGGAATGAGCTTTCGCCAATGTTTGGCCAGCGCCGCCCCCAGCAAGGAGACCGTTGTTACCGTCGGAGTATTCGACGGAGTACATCAAGGGCACCGTCACCTGCTGCGCCAGGTGGTCCAATCGGCCGGCGGCCGGTACATTCCCACCGTTGTCACCTTCTCCAATCGTCCGATAACCGTCCTTCGGCCCGGCACCGAACCTAGTTACCTTACCACGCCGGAACGACGCATAGACCTCATCAAGCAACAGGGCATAGAGCTGGTGGTCTGCCTGGAGTTCACCCTTGAATTGGCCCAGGTGACCGCCGCCGAATTCGCTAAAATATTGATAGAGTCACTGAAGATGAAGGGTCTGATTCTGGGCCCCGACTCCGCTCTGGGCAAGGACCGTCAGGGCGACCTGGCCTTCATGCAACAACAAGGAGAACAGTTGGGTTTTTGGGCCCAATCGGTGGCGCCCTTGGAGATCAAGGGTCAGCCGGTGAAGAGCCGGCGCATCCGCGACGCCCTGGCCGATGGAGACGTGTCGGTGGGCCCGGAACTGCTGGGCCGGAACCACTACCTCTCTGGACTCGTGGTGGTCGGCGACCAGCGCGGCCGCACCCTGGGATTCCCCACCGCTAATCTCGAGGTAGACCCCCAGTTGCTCCTGCCGGGCGACGGCATCTATGCCACCTGGGCCATCATTGACGGGCAGCGCCACCAGTCCGCCACCAGCATCGGGGTCCGCCCCACTTTCGGCCTATCCAAGAGGTTGGTCGAAGTATTTGTCATGGACTTCGACGCCGACCTCTACGGCAAGACCGTGGGTGTGGAGTTCGTCAAGAAAGTCCGGGACCAAGAGAAATTCGACGGTCTGGACGCTTTGGTCAAACAGATCAACGCCGATGTGGACGACTGCCGCCAAGCCCTGGACCAGGACCGGAGCCATTCCCCGGAGCCATTAACATGACCAGCCCAGGGACCAGCCCCGGCCCAATAAGCAACCAGGACCTGGATGCGGTCATCACCCGCGGCGTCAGCGAGATCATCTCCCAGGAGGAATTCGTCCGGCTGCTCCAAAGCGGCAGGAAACTCCGCCTCAAGATGGGCTTCGACCCCAGCCGCCCCGACATCCACCTGGGCCATGTGGTCGGGCTGCGCAAGCTGCGCCAACTCCAGGACCTGGGGCACCAGGTGATACTGATCGTCGGCGACTGGACCGCCCAGATCGGCGATCCCAGCGGCCAGTCGGCCACCCGCCCCATGCTGACCCATGCCGAGGTCATGGAGAACGCCGAGTCCTACATCCGGCAGTTCTTCAAGGTGGTGGACCAGACCCGCACCGAGGTGCGCTACCAGAGCGAATGGTTCGGCGAGTTCGGCCTGGCCAAGGTCATAGAGCTCACCGGCAGGTTCACCGTGGCCCAGTTCCTCCAGAGGGCCGATTTCGCCCAGCGTTTCGCCGACCAGAAACCCATCGCCATCACCGAGTTGCTCTACCCGCTGCTCCAAGCCTACGACTCGGTGGAGATCAGGGCCGACGTCGAATTCGGCGGCACCGACCAGAAGTTCAACCTGCTGGTGGGCCGGGAGTTGCAGGGCATGATGGGGCAGACGCCCCAGCAGTGTTTCATGATGCCCATCCTGGTGGGCACCGACGGCGTCCAGAAGATGAGCAAGAGCCTGGACAACTACGTGTCGGTGGACGAAGCGCCGGTCGACATGTATGGCAAGCTCATGTCCGTGTCCGATGACCAGATCATGTCCTACCTCGAGTATCTGACCGACATTCCGATGGCGGAATCGACCGCGATCGGAAATGACCTCCAGAATGACGCGCTGAACCCGATGGAGCCCAAGAAGCGCCTGGCCTGGGACATAACCCGGCAATTCCATGACAGCGACGCGGCCGATGCGGCCCAGGCCCACTTCGAGCGGGTGGTGCAACGAGGGGACCTTCCCACCGAGATTCCCGAGGTGTCCTTGGCGGACCTTCGGAGTAAGGGAATCGCCGGCGGCAACGAGGTCAGAGTGGATGACCTGATGCTGGCGGCTGGGCTCGCTCCCAGCAAAGCCCAGGTCAAACGGCTGCTGGCACAGGGCGCGGTGGAGCGGATATCCCCAGGCGAAGAGCCCCAGCCCGTGACCGGCGGCGAAGCCGGCTACCTGCTCCAACCCGGCGATTTGCTCAAGGTGGGCAAACGCCGCTTCGTCCGGCTCACGGATTCTTAGAAGCGGTATCCCCTATTGGCTTCTTCACCGGAACTGGACCGCGTCATCGGCATCATGAAGGCCATCAGGTCGCGGCCTCCGGCCGATATCCACGAGGCACGCGCCGTTCTGGACCGGGCCTTCGGCGAGTTTAAGCCCTCCTCCGACGTGACGGTGTTTGAGATAGATGCCGGCGGTGTTCCCTGCCAATGGATCACCGCCCCGGACGTTCCCCAGGACCGGCTCATCATCTACTTCCACGGCGGGGCGTTCGCCGCCTGCTCCCCCACGACTCACCAAGACCTTATCTCACGCCTCTCCCGGACGTCCGGGGCCGCCGCCCTGGGGGTCGACTACCGGCTGGCCCCGGAGCACCTTTTCCCGGCCGCCGTGGAAGACTCCATCGCCGTCTACAACTGGGCTCTGGGACACGGGTTCGAGCCCTTAAATATCGTGCTCGCCGGAGACTCGGCCGGAGGGGGCCTGGTGCTATCGGTCATGCTGGCGGCCCGGGATTCCGGAGTCCCGTTGCCCGCC
>CAYMZL010000011.1:0-3913 GCA_964394825.1 uncultured Dehalococcoidia bacterium
CTAATCCCCGGTCTCAAAAATCAGCGTCACCAATTCCGCTCGTGGTGAGCTTGTCGAACCACCTAATTTGCGCCCTTCGACAGGCTCAGGGTGAGCGGATGGACCCAACGGATTTTCTAAAAATAGGTACTAAAATAGATTCAGCGTCTATCGCACCGGGCGCACTTCGTACCGACGAGACAGCGAGACAGAAGGAAGATACTTGATGCTCAACCCCCGGACATTGATCTTCTTGCCGATGCTGCTGCTATTGGCGGCGGCATGTTCCTCGGGCTCGGACGGCCCAATCATCTCCAGCGAGCAACATGCCGGCGGACCCGACTTCTCCGCCATCATCGTTACCACCGACATGGCCGTTGGCCACAACCGATTGATGTTCGGCATCATCAACCGCAAAGGGATGCCGGTGACCAGGGAGAGTTCGGACGTAGCGGCGTATTTGCTGGTCCCCAACGAAGACACCAGGGAGCTCAAATACTCGCTTGCGGCCCGATTCGTAAGTTGGCCCACCGCGGGGCAGGGCGTGTTCGTCGCGGATCTGGACCTGGATACCGCCGGGACCTATGAGATTGACGTAAGTTTCACTTCCAATGACGGCGCCCAGGTATTCGCCCAGGCCAGTTTCATCCTCAAGGAGACCTCGGATACACCGGCCGTCGGGTCCCCGGCTCCGGCCAGCGTGACTCACACTGCGGCGGAAGTGGAAGACCTAACCCACATCACCAGTTCTCCGGTGCCCGACCCCGGCCTGTACGAGTATTCCATCCATGAGGCATTGCAGCAGGGAAAGCCGCTGGTGGTCGTATTCGCCACCCCGGCCTTTTGCGTCAGCGCCACCTGCGGGCCCCAGGTGGGAGAACTGAGCAAGGTCAAAGAAAAGCTGGGAGACCGGGCCAACTATATCCACGTGGAGGTCTTCGAAAACCCCCACCTGCTGGAAGGAGCCAGGCCCGCCGGCGGACTGGTGGCCGCCGTGGACGAGTGGGGCCTGCCCACCGAGCCATGGACGTTCATCGTCGACAGCCAGGGCTTGGTGTACGCCAAATTCGAGCAATTCACGACGGCCGGCGAGATTGAGGCGAAACTGCTGGAGATTCTTTAACGGCCGTAGCCGCTGGAGACCGCGGCGTCGCCAACAGCCACCGCGATCAGGCGGCCGCCCTCTTCCCGGTAGGTGACCAGGACTCTTTCACCGGCCAATTGGTGCTGCCTCAGATGTGCGGCGCTGACGCCAACGGGCCCTTCAGTGAAGAACTCCCAGACCCTACCGTCGTCGTCCCGTACCCGGAGCAACTCTATCTCCGCTAAGTCGCGTTCGACCGCCTCTAGCACCAACCCCATTACCTCTTTATCACCGCCACCACAGGCCGCCGCGATAAGCAGCAACGGCCCCACCACCACGACGGCCAGCGCCATCTTCTTTAATGCCGGCCGGCCCAAGATTTCCATCATCCGAACCTAAACACCTTGGTGGCCGCCAGCGCCGTGGCCGCCACCCAGCCGCCCAGAGCCGCCAGATGCGGCCAAGTGTCCCAGATCGGCGCGCTGTCGATGGCAACCTCCCGCAGCGCCGCCAGCATGGGCGTAAGGGGCAACGCCAGGGACACCTGGGGGAGCACCCATGGCAGGGCTGCGGTGGAGAAAAATGTACCGGCGAAGAACATCATCGGCAGGGACACGGCGTTCCCCATCCCCGAGGCGGCCGCCGGAGACTTGGCCCAGGCGGACAGGATGAACCCGATGTTCAAGAATACGATGCTGCCCAAGGCCGTAATGGCCAAGACCCACAGGATGTTCCCGTGGACGTGCCCGCCAAATGCGAAGACCCCCACTGTCAGGATGATTCCCGCCTGCACCAAGGCTAAAAGCACGTGGGCCGTTATCTCAGCGGCGAAAAATTTCCAGATGGGAAGGGGGGTGACCAGCAGGCGCTTCAAGATGGACTGGTTCCGGTAGGTGCTGATGCGGACGGCGATGGAGATGATGGAGTTGGTCATGATCCCCAGCCCCAGCAACCCCAGAAGCACATTGTCGAAATAATCGACCTCGGGTACTTGAATCACGTCGGCGGTGAGCAACTGGGACGGCACGATGGGACCACCGGCGGAGTGAATGTCGGACACCAGATTGCGGACCGCGCCGTCCACCAGTTGATTGCGGTCCGGGTTGCGGGTGCTGTAGACCAGAATGACCGGCGCCGGGCTCCGAGCTTGCGCCTGGGCCGCCGGGTCGTCGAACATCTCCGGGATGACTATCAAGTAGCCCAGATCGCCGTCGGCAACCTTGTCCCGCGCCTCACCTGGGTCAAGTTCCTGAAACTCCAGCTCCAGGAACTCTATCCCCTCCAGCCGCTCCCGGAGCAGCTCGGCCCTGGGGCCCCCGGACTGGTCGATCACGGCCACGTCGGCCGCGCCCACCCCGTTGAAGTCGAACAGGCCGAACACCACCACCAACAGCAGGGGGAAGAACAAGGCCCAGAATATGGCCTGGCGATTGCGCGCCATCATCTTCAGGTTCGCCCAGGTCAACGCAACCAAAGCTAGTCCCGTAGTTCGCTGCCGGTCAGCTCAAGAAATACGTCCTCCAGGGTGACCGGGGTGATCTGCAGGTTCTCCAGGCCCAGGCCGGCCTTGGCAATCTCGTCCAGCATGGTCTTGAGCGCGGACGGGCTATTCGCGAGCCGCAGCAGGTAGGTGTTCTCCGGGCCCGGTTCCTCTCCGGCCGTTTCCTCTCCGGCCGGTTCCTCAGACTGAATCACCTCGACGCCGCCGTTCAGGGCCTCCAACTGGGCCATGGTCATCGGCTGGTCCATGGTCAGCTTCACGGTATAGCTGGCTTGCAGTTGGTTGATCAGGTTACGGGGGGTGTCCAGCGCCAAGATCCGCCCGTGGTCCATGATGGCCAGCCGGCCGCAGAGGACCTCCGCCTCGTCCATGTAGTGGGTGGTAAGGACCACGGTGACCCCGCGCTGGTTGACCTCTCTGATCAACCCCCAAAGGTTGCGGCGGGCCTGGGGGTCAAGGCCGGTGGTGGGTTCGTCCAAGATCACCAGTTCCGGGTCGTTCACGAGGCTGGCGGCGACGGCGAACCGTTGCTTCTGTCCCCCGGAGAGTTCGGCGACGCGGTTGGCGGCCTTATCCAGAAGGCCAACCTGCTCGAGCAGGGTTTCGGGCACGGTCCTGGCGGGGTAAAAACTGCCCAATAGGGCCAGGATCTCCTTGAGGTTGAGGTAATCGTAGTAGGCGGAGTCCTGAAGTTGGACTCCGATGCGGGCCTTCACTTGGGCCGCGTTGGACTGTACATCCAGTCCCAACACGCTGACCCGGCCCTCCGTTGGCTTTTGGAGGCTCTCGATGATCTCAAGCGTGGTGGTCTTGCCGGCCCCGTTGGGGCCCAGTATCCCAAAGACCTCACCTTGCTCAACGGTAAATGTCACTCCGTCGACCGCGGTGAAGGACCCGTATCGCTTAACTAAGTTTTCAACTTGTACCGCATGCTCCATGACAGCAAAAAATGATAACACAGTCCGCCCTTAATCAGATGGCTCCGCCCCTGTCCGCAGCCCAAATCGAGCGCTCCGTCGAAGGGCGGGAAACAACGGTCCGACGGGCAACCGGCCGTGACTGGCCACGCACGGGATTTATTGACATCATCCAGGCCCTATGTTAGTGTTCGAGGCGTTGCGGCGGGCCATCTCCCGCCCTGTTTCAATAACGTTTTTCCGCCCGGCAGACAACGCCGCGGTGATACCATAGCCCCACCAAAAAGCGATGCCCGGCCCTTCCCAGGAACCCCTAAACATGACAAGCAGTAACCACCTGCTGCCGCCGCCAGGCTGCTCCGGCGCAACTCCCGTCATCTCAACCGCTTCATTATCCAGGCCCGGTGAGCCGCCGTCATGGAATTAGGCAGG
>CAYMZL010000011.1:4013-6000 GCA_964394825.1 uncultured Dehalococcoidia bacterium
CGGGTCACCGGGTCGGGCTTGGGATGCCCCGATTGGCCTGGTTGCGACGGGGGCATATTTCCACCCTTGGAAACCAAAGCCTTGATCGAATATTCCCACCGGGTGACGGCGTCTTTCGTGGTCGGTCCACTGATATTGTTTCTGTTTGTCGCCGCCTGGCTGCGGTACCGGCGGGAACCGTGGATACTGGTCCCGGCATCACTGGCCTTTGGCCTGGTCATCGCCCAAGCCATCTTGGGCGGGGCCACCGTGCTCACTGAACTGCCCGGCGCTTCTGTAATGGCCCATCTGGCCGTCGGCGAAGCCTTGGTGGCCGTCCTGGTGGTGCTGGCCGTGGTGGCCTACCGCGGCCCTTTGGCGATGGGAGTGCCCGATTGGGCGGTTGGCAAAACCCGCCGGTTCCCGGCCTTGGCGGTTATAGCCGGCGTCGCGGTGTTCCTGCTCCTTCTTTCCGGTTCCTACGTGACCATCACCGGGTCCACCGGCGCCTGTTTGGAGTGGCCGCTGTGTCAGGGCGAGGTATTCCCCGATCACCGGCTGCAGATCATTCACATGGCCCACCGTTACGTGGCGGGCATCGTGGGCCTGTTCGTCCTTTATAGCCTCCACCTGGGCTTCAGAGGAAGAACCCAGCCCGTCGAGATACGGGTGCTCTCGATGGCCGCCGTGGCCTTTCTCGTGGCCCAGATTATCGCCGGCGCCGGGGCCGTTTGGTCCGACTTCAGCCAAGAGCTTCGCGCCCTGCACCTGGCCCTGGCCACCGCGGTCTGGATCGCCGTCTCCGCCTTGATCGTCTTGACCTTCTCCAGACCGGGCACACGCTGGAGCGGGGTATCCCATGGCTGAACAAGTACAGACCAGCCGGCCAACGGCTGAAAAACCCGCAGGTTTGATGGGCCTGGCCAACGACTACCTGACGCTCACCAAGCCGCCGATCATCCTTCTTCTCCTGATCACGGCCACCGGCGGCATGTTCCTGGCGGCGGAGGGGATTCCCTCGCTTCAGACTCTGGCGCTGGTCGGCGCCGGAGGGGCGCTGGGAGCGGGCGGGGCCAACGCCATCAACCACTTCTTGGACCAGGACATCGACGCGCTGATGTCCCGCACCGTGCGGCGTCCGGTCGCCAGCAACCGCATCTCGCCCATGAGCGCCTTGGCCTTCGGCATCGCCCTGAACGCAGCGGCCTTCTTCGTTCTGGCCTACTGGGTGAACTTGCTGTCGGCGTCGCTCACCCTGTCAGCCACGCTGTTCTACGTGTTGGTGTACACCGGTTGGCTCAAACGCAACACGCCGCAGAACATAGTCATCGGAGGCGCGGCGGGGGCCATCCCACCGATGGTCGGATGGGCCGCGGTCACGGGCGGACTGGACCTACCGGCCCTGTACCTCTTCTCCATCGTTTTTTTCTGGACGCCGCCCCATTTCTGGGCCCTGGCCTTGTTGATCCAGAAGGACTACCAAAAAGCGGGAGTCCCAATGCTACCGGTGGTGGTCGGGGAAGAACGGACCGCCCAAAACATATTCATGTACAGCCTGGCCCTGGTGGCGCTGACCTTGCTCTTCTCCGCGACCGACGCTGTTGGCCTGGTGTACCTGGCCTCGGCCGCGGCACTGGGCGCGGTGTTTATGGTCATGGCCTGGAACCTGAAGCGGGAGCATTCGGTCCGCAAGGCCAGGCATCTGTATCTATTCTCACTGCTTTATCTGGCGCTGTTGTTCGCGGTGATGTTGGCCGACAGCGTATACCGGTTCTAAGCCCGGACCTAAGAGTACCGGTATTATGCCTGACCCAAACCCAGATTCGTTGACAGGCCTGACAGGCCTGTGATAATGTCCCGAAGGTTAGTGAAAATTAGCACACACACGCTGAAGTGGCAGTCGATCCAGGGGCAAAAGCGCCCTTTGGAGCGGCCAGCCGAAGGCGTGGTGAATGAGTCCAATAAAACTCCCGGGAGTCGAAAAATGGGGCTGTCGCCCTTCCGGCGG
>CAYMZL010000011.1:6100-10539 GCA_964394825.1 uncultured Dehalococcoidia bacterium
GTAGTCTAAAGAACCGTTCGGTCATCTTTGGACTGTTGGCGGCCCTTTTCTTGTTTACAACAGGATGTTCCAAAGACGGCCAGTCCACCTGGGATGCGCTCGGCCCCGTCGCCCAAAGGCAGTTGGACCTATTCAACGTCACGCTGTGGATCATGGTCATTGTCTTTTTAATGGTCGAGGGCGTTCTCCTCTACGCCATCATCCGCTACCGCAAGCGCCCGGGAGACCCCAAGCCGCCCCCGCTTCACGGCAACAACACCTTGGAAATAACCTTGACCATCATCCCAACGATACTTGTCATGGGGTTGGGGATCTGGTCCGTTTTCATCCTCTTTTACGTGGAAGCTCCCCCCGACTCCGCTCCAGACGCCCTGCACGTCAACGTCACCGGACACCAATGGTGGTTCGAGTTCGAGTACCCTGACGCAGGCAACGGCAAGAAGATCATCACCGCCAACGAGTTACGGATTCCCGTCGATCGGCCCATCACGTTGAGCCTTTTATCCGATGACGTTATCCACAGTTTCTGGGTGCCCAAGCTGGCCGGCAAAATCGACATGGTGCCCACCCACGAAAACAAGATGTGGTTCCAGGCCGACTCGGACAAGATCAAAGACGAGTTGCCGGTAACGTTGTTCGGTCAGTGCGCCGAGTTATGCGGTTTGGCCCACGCTCTGATGCGTTTCCGCGTCATCGTGATGGACCAGGCGGATTTTGATTCCTGGGCTGCCGCCTACGGGCCGCCTCCCACCAATACGGCAAGGGCCAAAGCGGGGCAGCAGCTCTTCGCGGCCAATTGCACCCTATGTCACACCATTGACGGCCCGGACGACCCGGCGCTTTCGGCCAGCCGGCTTAAGGGCTTCCTGACTGGGAACGATATCACTCCCGTCCCGGCGCCGAACCTGACCGACCTCAGGACCCGTGATACCCTCGCGGCGGGCTTAATGGAATTGTCCGAGACCAATCTACGGGCATGGCTGCACGACCCGGAGGAGATCAAACCCGGCAACTATATGGCGGCCAAGGCGGTGTTGTACCAAGGCGGGACGGTGAGCCTAAACGAATCAGAGATCGATGCCCTGATTGGGTATTTGTTGGACTTGCGGTAGAATCTACCAAGTAGGAACGGAGACCGCGGCGTCTCCACCGGACAACCCGGTGGGGGGCGCGGATAAAGCGAGCGATGGCAACGATAACCGGCGTCATACCACGGCCAACTAGCTACGCAGGCGTCTGGGGCTGGGTCACTACGGTCGACCATAAGCGCATCGGCGTGCTTTACGGTGTGACTGCTTTGATCTTCATGCTGATCGCAGGCCTCGAAGCCGGCGTCATCCGCATGCAGTTGACCTCGGCCGACAACGACCTGCTCGGCGCCGCGCGCTTCAACCAGATGTTCACCATGCACGCCACGACGATGATTTTCATGGTCATCATGCCTCTGTCCGCCAGCTTCTTTAACTTCATCGTGCCGCTGGCCATCGGGGCGCGTGACGTCGCATTCCCCAGGCTCAACGCCCTGAGCTATTGGCTCTTCCTGTTCGGCGCGGTCCTCATGCACATGAGTTTCGTCGTGGACCAAGTGCCGGACGCCGGATGGTTCTCGTATGCCAACCTCACCGAAAAACCCTTCAGCATCGACCGGGGCTTGGACTTCTGGGCCATCGGCCTCTTGGTCCTGGGCACCTCGTCGGTGGCCGCGGCGCTGAACTTCGTCGTGACCATCATCAACATGCGCGCACCCGGTATGTCCATGATGCGGATGCCGGTCTTCGTCTGGATGACCCTGATAACGTCCATCCTGCTGGTCCTGGCCTTCCCGGTGATCACGGTGGGACTGATCGAGTTGACCATGGACCGGAACTTCGGGACCCACTTCTTCATCCCGGCCGAGGGTGGCGACCCGATTCTCTGGCAGCATCTGTTCTGGGTTTTTGGGCACCCTGAGGTATACATCCTTATCCTGCCGGCCATGGGCATCATATCGGAAGTTTTGCCAGCCTTCTCGCGAAAGTCCTTGTTCGGATATCCCTTCATCGTATTCTCCGGAATAGTCATCGGCATCATGGGCTGGGCCGTGTGGAGCCACCACATGTTTACCGTGGGCCTGGGCCCGGTGGCAAACTCGGTATTCACCATCACCACCATGCTGATCGCAGTGCCCACGGGCGTGAAGATCTTCAACTGGATCGGAACGCTGTGGCGGGGTTCCATCGTGTTTACCACGTCTATGATGTTCGCCCTAGGGTTCGTGGCGTTGTTCATTATCGGCGGCCTGAGCGGCATATCCCACGCCATTTCCCCGTCCGACTTCCAACAGCAGGACACCTACTACATCGTCGCCCACATCCACTACGTGCTGTTCGGCGGTTCGCTATTCGGCCTCTTCGCTGGGATCTACTTCTGGTTTCCCAAGATCACCGGCAGAATGCTGAACGAGACCCTGGGCAAGATAAATTTCTGGTTGTTGTTCATCGGAATGAACCTGACGTTCTTCCCGATGCACTACCTTGGGTTGAACGGGATGCCCCGCCGGATCTACACCTACACGGCTGAGTTCGGCTGGGAGAACCTGAACCGGTTAGCCAGTTTCGGTTACATCGTGCTGTTCATCGGATTCCTGTTCTTCATCTACAACATCTGGCAGTCCCGAAAGTCGCGGCCGGCCGGCCATGACCCTTGGGACGCCCCGGGACTGGAGTGGAGCATCACCTCGCCGCCGCCGGCTTACAACTTCGCGGAGGTTCCTCAGGTCGAGGGGCGGGACCAATACTGGATCATGAAAGACAAGGCCGAGGCGGCGGGGACTCCCCTCACGGAACCCGAGGCCTTGGTCGACCCCAGGACCATCCATATGCCCAGCCCGTCGTACTGGCCGGTCTTCACGGCTGCGGGCGTGGCCCTGATCGGCGGCGGACTGCTTTCCCACTTCGCCCTCAGCTTTTTGGGCGGAGCCATTGCGATGATTGGTGTGATTGCTTGGGGCAACGAGCCTCCGGCCGCACCCAGCGAAGACCATTAGGAGACTGAGATCGTGGCCCACGCTGCAGAGCCCGAATATACAACCACCGGTCTAAGCCACCGGAAGATGCTCATGTGGGTGTTTCTGGGGTCGGACTGCCTTTTCTTCGGCGCCCTGATCGCCACCTACATGGTCTACCGCGGCCAGAGCTTGGTCGGTCCCTATCCGGTGGACATCATCAATGTTCCGGTAACGACCATCAGCACCTTCGTCCTGTTGATGAGCAGCTTCGCCATGGTGCAAGCGCTGGCGGCGACCAATGCCAATAACCAGCGCGCCATAGTCGGCTGGTTGCTGACCACCGCCGCGTTGGGAGTGGTTTTCATCGGGTTCCAGATGGTGGAATTCAACCAATTCAAGAACGAAGGGCTCACTTTACAAGGCAACTTGTTCGGCGCCTCCTTCTTCACCCTCACCGGATTCCATGGCGCTCACGTGACATTGGGAATCATCTGGCTCGTGGCCATGGCCATTCTAGGGGCCAAAGGTCGCCTGGGCCCCGACACCGCGCTGGATGTCGAACTCCTGGGATTGTACTGGCACTTCGTCGATATCGTTTGGATCGTCATCTTCACGCTGCTTTATCTGATCGGTGGTTTCGACGCCGGTCCACTCGCTCCTCCGGGCGGCTGATAAATCATCCCCGCCGAACTCCATCAGGAGTCCCATTGACCTCCATGGCTGAACAAACCGAACATACGACCGGCCACCACCCCTCGTTCAAGCAATATGTGTTTATCGCGATACTCTTATTCGCGATCACCATTGTCGAATTTCTGTTGATCTGGGACCGGGCCGGGATCCAAGACGACCTGGGCGCTTCCAAGATTCCTCTACTGATCGGCTTGTCGGTGATCAAGTTCTACATCGTGATCATGTTCTACATGCATCTGAAGTTCGACAGCAAGCTCTTCACCATCGTTTTCATATCAGGGTTGGCGCTGGCGTTCATGGTGGGGCTGGCGTTGCTCGGACTTTTCACCGCCATCAATGGCGATCAGCGGTCTTATGCGGAGAATCTCGCAGTCCCATACGTCGAGCACGCAGAGGCTGGAACCAAACCAGAATCACCCACTTCGGCTCCCGTGGCGGCGGGCCCAGTTGCCTTTGAAGTGGGGGCGGCGGGCGACGATTTGGCCTTCGACACAACAAGCCTATCGGCCGATTCCGGAGCTGAGGTCACCGTGACCTTCAGCAATCCAGCAGCCCGCAATAGCCACAACTTTGTCATAGTCCAGAACGGCACCAAAGACGCCGTCGCCGCCGATGGCACCGCCGCCGGACCGGACAACAACTGGGTGCCGCCAGGAGATTCCCGGGTCATCGCCAATACCGTTTTGATTGGCCCCGGGGAAACAACAAAAGTGACCTTCACGGCGCCGGCGCCGGGCACCTACCAGTTCGTCTGCACGTT
>CAYMZL010000011.1:10639-15049 GCA_964394825.1 uncultured Dehalococcoidia bacterium
CAAAAGTGACCTTCACGGCGCCGGCGCCGGGCACCTACCAGTTCGTCTGCACGTTCCCAGGCCACAACTTCACCATGTTCGGCGACTTTGTGGTGAATTAAACCCATTTTCCTGAGAGTAAAGAGGCCCCGTCCCGACTCGCCGGGACGGGGCCTCTTTATTTTCTTGGACCATCAGTATTCCGGTCAGCCATCCAAGAAGTGCCCACCGTCGGCATCCACCTTCAAAACCCTCTCCCTGACCACGGCGTCAGCATTCAACATGCCGTAGATGTGGGGGTAGATCTCCCCCGAGCGGCTGGGTTCGTTCTTGAGGGGCGCCGCCAGCTTGTCCAGCTCCACGTCCAGCACCAAGAGGTTGGTCTCACCGGGGTACAGACGCGCCGCAACCTTGAGGAGCTGAGGGATGTCCTTGGAACAATGGATGAACCCCTCCTCGGCCAGGCTCGGGGCCGCGTATTCGCCGGTCGGCCGGGCGCTTTCCCAAGCGTCCTTGTAGGTCAGATGATAGATCAAAGCCATGAATCAGACTCCGGGAAACCTCGTTCTTGGTCGACGCTCATGTTAAGGGCCGTATCCCCCATTTAGTTGCCGGGGCAAATGGCAATTAGATACTTGACACACCCTCTCGATTCTGCTAGACTGATGGTAGTAAAAGGTTGGAGTCTAGCACATGAATTCCGAAAAGCTCACATTCCAGGCCGTTCTCCGTTGGGAAGATGACGAATGCCGGTCATATTTAGAGAGTCAACGTTGGCCGAATGGGCCTGTTTGCCCTAAGTGTGGCGAGGCTGAGCCTTACACGATCACTCGTAAAAGCCGGACTAAGAACGTCGTCCGGTCTCTCTACAAGTGTCGCGCTTGCAAGCGGCAGTTCACGGCCACAGTGGGCACCATCTTCGAGGATTCCAAGATTCCTCTTAGCAAGTGGTTCGCGGCAATATACCTCATGTGTTCTTCCAAGAAAGGAATCAGCGCACACCAACTGCATCGCCAACTAGACATCACCTACAAATCCGCTTGGTTCATGTGCCACAGGGTACGTGAGGCCATGCGGGATAAGGGCGTGCTTGCCCCGTTAAGTGGGACTATCGAGGCTGATGAGACATTCCTGTATCCGAAGCGGCGTCGTGGTAGCCCTGCCTATCACGAACAAGTAAAGGATGAGATTGAAATGGGCCTACGTCCAAAGCCGAAAAGTAAGGGTCCATATGACGGCAAAACCGTGGTCTTTGGCATGGTCGAACGCGAGGGCCGAATCAGGACTATGAAAGTCCCAGAAGCTACTGGCCGGACGCTCCGGCCCATCATGCTAGACGCCATCGATTTGGAGCAATCCCGGTTAATGACCGATGGTAGTCCTGCCTATAGGCGGATAAAGGATTATCTTCCCCACGGCGTGATTGACCACGAGGTTGAATACGTACGGGGTGACGTCCATACGCAGAATATCGACAGCTATTGGAGTAATCTAAAGAGAGGGGTATACGGGGTGTTCCACCACGTAAGTGAGGGGTATCTACCGTGCTATCTCGACGAATTCGAGTACAGGTTCAACCGCCGGAAGATTTCCGACGCCGAGAGGTTTTCGGCTTTGCTGGCGCAGACTCAGGGACGGGTTCAGTGGTACTGTCGGACGCCTCAGGCGGAGAATCCTCATTCGTAGGTGATTTTGCCAAAGCCTCGATAGCATCCTCGAAGGACAGAGGATGCAAGGATATGCTAGTATCCTCATGCTTTTTTGGCATTAATTCCTCGCTCCGTGGGGAGCATTGGTAGTGCTTCACCACGGCTCTTGACTCCATCTGGAATCAGATAGGCACGTCTCGATTCTAGCATGGTGGAGGTTGGATTGTCATGGCAACAATCACAGGAAATGGGAGCTCTCTTTCGATCCCGACTGTCGATCCCGATAATGGATTTTACCCCAAGGCAACCGCCGCTAGATTAGCACGCATTCCGACGCAGACTCTAGGGTCATGGGATAAAAAGGGGATAGTTCCAGCTATAACTTTGTGGGCCGATGAACGCGGAAAGGAATCCCATGGCTACACATTCGAGGGACTCGTTTATCTTCGCATTATTCGAATGCTCAGAGCGATGGACAAACCGTTCCCAATGCGAAAGATCGTCGAAACTGTCCGATGGCTAGTCGATAACTATGGCCCGCCAGGCCCGGATTGGGCGGAGGCTAGGATTGTGAGTGATAGGATTGACCTATGGGTCCGACAACCCGTGACTGCTGCGGCAAGCCGAGCGGGACAAATGCCCCTATCAAACGTGGTATTTTTCGAGCAAGAGTTCGAAATGTTCGAAGAGAGGGAAGACGCGCTCCTTATTCCATTGGATTTCATGGAGTCGGTAGAAATAAAACCGTCTCTGCGAAATGGTATGCCGGTCATTAGGGACACTGGAATCGAGACCGCCATCATCCACGCTGCCTTCCGTCAAGGCTTAACTGTTGCGGACGTGAAAAGACGCTATCCATTTCTCAAAGAGCCTGAGATTCGACACTCCGAAAGGTATGAATTATTCCTGGACGAGCCAATCGGGCGCGCAGCCTAAAACTATACACTGATGTTCAGGCTGGGGAAGATTTGGCTCAGCTGATTACGAATATCGGTTGGGATGTTCGTACGTCTCTGGAAGAAGGTCGTGCGCGCGATATTGAAGATCATGTTTGGTCGAGGCAATCCGATGCCGAACAATTGGCCATCGCACGGGACTTAGACCGCATATTGATTTCTTTTGACCAATTCAAAGGAAAAGATGGGGCAGAAGTGGCCGCTGAACTCCATCTTAATGGTGGCTGGATCATTCAGATTGCGAGTGGGCCGGATCAACCTATATATCGTGCATTAGCTAAGCTCCTTTGGCACTATGACCAATGGACGACCTTTCTTGGCACCCAACATGGGGCCGTGCTGCTAAGAGATTTGAGGCAAAATCCCGACGTATACACGGTTGAAGCATACCGCGCTACGAAATTAATCTCGGACTCAACACGCCATTATTTTGATGAATATATGGACAGTTGGCGTGACCGTGAAATCCCCCAACGCGCGCCGAGGCCGGTCCTCTCACCTGAAGAACAACTTCTGATGACCCGCTTACAGGAAGAACCTGATTCGTGACTAAGGTGTGTCACGTATACAATTGCCGGGCAAATTGTACGCCAGAGCGGCGGATGATAGGATGATAGCCGCGATAAACGGGGAGGACTTCCAGAATGCGCTCCGAGATACACCAGGGAACGGGACTACAGTACATCACCGTGGTCCCCGACGAATACACTGAGGACTCCTCCTATCCCCTGGTGATAATGCTCCACGGCTTCGGCGCCAACATGCAGGACCTGGCCGGCCTGGCCCCGGCCATCAACGCCACCGGCTACGTTTACGCTTGCCCCAACGCGCCCATCCCATTTAACCTTGGCCCCAACCACACCGGATATGGCTGGATGACACCACGCGGCGGGGGCGCACCCGAGGAAGCGGCCAACTCTGAGAGTCTGCTCGGCGATTTCTTCGACGACGTTTTCAAGCAGTTCAACGTACCGCCGGGCCGGGCGCTTCTGCTGGGGTTCTCCCAGGGCGGAGGGATGACCTACCGCTGCGGCCTGGACCAGCCGGACCGTTTCGCCGGACTGGCCGCCTTGAGCGCCACCCTTCCCGACCAGGACGAACTGGCGGCCCGGCTCCCACAAGAACGGACCCAACCCATCTTCGTGGCCCACGGCAGGTACGACCAGATGATCTCCGAGGACACCGCACACTCGGCCAAATCGTTCCTCGAAAGCAACGGTTACAACCCCGAGTTTCACATCTACGACATGGGCCACGAGATCAGCGCCGAAGTCCTGAAAGACCTGGTCCTCTGGATCGGCGGCGTGCTGCCGCCCCTGGCACAGCCTGCTTAACCGGTCAATGTCAGGCTGTTTGATCAAACCCCATTATGAAAGCGCGGCTAGTCGCCGTCGTCCTTCCAGGACATGATTCGGTCGATGGCAATCTCCAGCAGGACCATGCGGTCCTCCCCGAGCAACTCTTTGGCGAATTCGGCGCCCCGCTCCGGCCCATCGTAGAGCACGCACATCCGCTCCACCACCTCGCCCAAGTCCTCCGACGTTACCTCGGCTTGCCCTTCCAGCACAACGTAGGATAATGGCCGGTCCGAGGTGGCGATGGAGAGGGACACCGCCGGGTTGCGTTTGATATTCCGGACCTTCACCGCGCCGGCGTCGGCCATGACAAAGGCCCGGCCACGGTCCCAAAGGAACCACACCGGCGCAACGTGAGGCGTTCCCGCCGGACGCAATGTCACCAGATGGGCGATCCTCGGTTGGGCCAGGAATAGTTCCTGGTCTTCTTGGCTAAGTCTGACCATGGTTAATCTCCGTATAGTCTCAGGC
>CAYMZL010000012.1:0-14981 GCA_964394825.1 uncultured Dehalococcoidia bacterium
GTCCCTGGCGACGCGGTGGCATTCTTCCACGTGGGGGAAGCCGGAGAGGATGAAACACAAATGTTCCTTACCCCTCTTGGTCAGGCGAAACGGGCCCGGAAACTCTCTTAAGAATTTCCCGGAATTCTTTGTCAGACTCCAAGGAACTATCTGACCCGTCAGGTCTGATCCATTCCCCAGTAGCGTCTGCCTCAGTTAATTGCCCTGCCTTAATGTTAGCTTTGCGAAATCCTTCAGTCATCCTGATTGGTTCTTTCGCCATTATCCCAATCTCCTTTCTCGCGCCAAGATGAATGTTTCGCTACCAATTAGATTGACCCCATGGAAGGCCTCAACAGCGTACTCACCCACATCAGGAAACCCAAAGTCAGATAACACACAGTGGATATAGGGGGCCGCGCCTTGCAGCCATTGTTCTAATGTTGGATAGATGAATGGTAGCTCTATTTCCTCAATCCAGCCTCCGTCTACCTTACTTAATCTAATGATAAATGAAGTCTGTTCGCTGGCAAATTGCGGATTGAATTTAACCTTTGCCACAATAGTCATGAAAGGCGCCAAGCGATCTCCCGAAACGATGGCCGTCCGAAATATGCCTGCGATATCCAAGATGCCGTTTGGATGGAGCCGAATAGCCTGTGCCAACAATAACCATTGTAATTCCATATCCAACCTCAAAATTGGATTGGGCCATTGTCTGAGTTGCACTGCCTAGCGTCAAGGGACTGCTGTCATCAAAACGAGGATCATTGTCGGTGGTAAGTAGGCCCCTCCGAAGAGAACCAACATAATGGGCAATGGGAATGAGCCCCCTTTCGTAAAGGCAATAATATACTTGACTCAGTACGTGAATCATGGTATCCTAGTCGTGTAGGAGATAGAAACCATGAACACTGAACCAAAGACTCTACTCGAAGCAATCAAGTATTTCTCTAACCCTGATGTATGCCTAGACTTCATGGTCAGCCTGCGCTGGCCTAATGGGATAATCGCCTGTCCCAATTGCGGACGTGACGATGTTCGTTTCATCCCTACGCGCCGCATCTGGGAATGCCGCGCCAAACACGCCAAACGGCAATTCTCCGTCAAGGTCGGAACTATCTTTGAAGGTAGCCCAATCGGTCTGGACAAATGGCTTGCCGCTATCTGGATGATTTCCAGTGCCAAGAACGGCGTTAGCTCCTACGAAATCGCCAGAGCAATCGGCGTCACCCAGAAGTCCGCTTGGTTCATGCTCCATCGCATCCGACTCGCCATGCAAGACGGCGACTTCGGTGGCATGTCTGGCGAAGTTGAAGTTGATGAGACCTACATCGGCGGCAAGGCCAGGTTCATGCACAAGAGCAAGCGGAAGGAAGTAATCCAAGGCCGTGGCACCGCTGGCAAGACCGCCGTTATGGGGCTCTTGGAGCGGCACGGCCCTGACGGCCACAGCGCGGTCAACGCCAAGGTGATTGCCAATACTGGCCGTCATACGCTGTCGGGCACCATACGCAAGACCGTTGAGCCTGGAACTATCGTCTATACTGACGAACACGCCGGATACTCCGCTATCGGCCCCAACTACACCCACGAGGTTATCAACCACGCTGAGGAATACGTCCGGGGTATGGTTCACACCAACGGCATCGAGAACTTCTGGAGCCTCTTGAAACGAGCCATCAAGGGCACCTACATTAGCGTTGAGCCCTTCCACCTGTTTCGGTACGTTGATGAAGAATCTTTCCGTTACAACAGTCGTAAGGTCTGCGATGGCAAACGATTCAATGGTGTCATGAATGGCGTCACCGGCAAGCGGCTCACCTACAAACAACTTACGGGGGCACTTACGGGATAACCGAAAGAAAGGGAGGCACAAAAATGCCGAAAGACCACCCGCCACCGAAGACGGAAAGTGAGACACCGTTCCAGAAGTTCCGACGGTTGGCGCAGCGGATCGTCGCTGCGCCAAAATCGTCCGACAAATCGCCGAAACCAAAAGAGGAATAATGAATGAAGAACCAACACTTGAGAATGCCTTAGAAGCTCTAATGGGTATGTTGGATACCAAGGTGGAGATACTTACAGCTGCCACACGACACGACCAATTATCAACGTCTGCTGTCGAAGAGGCCGAATCTTCACTGGACAAACCGACAATCGAGGAACGGAACACCAACATTGATGCTACGCGACAAACTCTGAGAAAGGCGATATTCGATTGGTTAGAAGCGAAAGACATCGGATGGCGGGAGTAGCTGGCCGATACTCGCACGGAAGGATGAAACCACAGCATCATAGGGGCTTCTCCGTAAGTCTTGTTGACAATACCTGCATGGAGCCTCTGACACTGTCAAAGACTTGTTCAGCCTTCTCCTCTGTAT
This sequence comes from uncultured Dehalococcoidia bacterium, assembly GCA_964394825.1. GTDB lineage: Bacteria > Chloroflexota > Dehalococcoidia > Lucifugimonadales > UBA3495 > UBA9611. The sequence continues at coordinate 2,364 of CAYMZL010000012.1, forward strand.
AGATATGTCCGATATGGGCAGTGCGATTCCGCCAAGCCTCCTTCACGTTGAACAACTGAGCGGCGGCATCGGAATAAAAAGATAGAGCATCTTTTTCTTCGCTTGTACTTCTCGGCAAACCACGTACGACACTTTCGATTTGCTCAATTGCGTTGTGCCAGTTTTCTTGTAGCTTTGGAATTATTAGCTCATTTCCTAGTGCGTAGAGTCCAACTTCCATAACGCGCATCAAGTGAAATACCGCTGCAGTGAATCTATTCAAGGCAAAGCACTTCGAAGCCTCTTCCACATCATATGAAACCGAGGGGAATTGGCTTAGGATAGTTTCCCACCCCGCATGGAAGTCCTGATAATACGAGACATGTTTGTTATCAATCGCCAAGAATAGCCGTGATTCCAATTCATCTGTTAGCCGCTCGAATACATCCTTAGCCTCCACTTCCATTTGGCGGAATGTCAAAGTTCTTCCCATTAGCTTTTCGAGCAGCCGATTAACCTTTGCCAGGGTCACATTCAGCCCAAGACCCTCACAATCGTTTTTGATTACAGATAAGTCCGTAATACACGTGGCGCGGTCTTCCGCCTGAATTTGGGTGTTCTCACTGAAGCCACCCGGCAGGTCACGCACGACATGAGCGGGCGATTGCAACATCATGAGGGTATTCCCGGCGTTAACAAAACCGCGAGCATTGATTGTTTGCATGATTTGCCTCAAGCTAATAAGTTCAAAGGGATTACTCATTATCCCACCTTTACTGAGGCAAGTATATTGTTGCCTTTCGTAAAGGGGTATTGGGGGGATCTACGCCGCCGCCATCTTCTGCTTCAGCAGCGGCAGCACGTCTGCGGCCACGCGTTGGCATTCTTCCACGTGGGGGAAGCCGGAGAGGATGAACTCGTCCACGCCCAATTTCCAGTAGTCCAAGAGCAGGTCGGTGACCTGTTCCGGGGTGCCGACGATGGCGGTGCCGCAGTTCACCCGAACCTCGGAGAGGCCGTTCCACAAATGCGGCGCGACGATGTGGTTGGGGGCTTCTTGGGCCTGGGCCTGCTGGCCGACCATGGGGGTGCCGACGATGGCCGCCCGCCGCTGGGCCTTGACCGCCGGGTCGGCGTGGTCGATCAGCTCGTTGGCGGCCTTCCAGGCGTCGTCCTCGCTGTCCCGCACCACCAGATGGGTGCGGATGCCCAGTTCAGGACTGCGGCCGGCCTTCTTGAACTCCTCCCGCACGGCGTCGAATCGGGCCTTGGAGTCCGCCAGGGGCTCGATCCAGTTCAGGTGAACATCGGCCTGGCGGCCGGAGAGAGCATTGGCCCTGGGTGACGCCCCGCCCAGGTAGAACCGGGGCGGCCGGCCTTCCGGTACGGGGGAACAATAGGCGTCTTTCAGCTTGTAGTGCTCGCCCTGGAACTCCACCGGGCCGGGTTCGGTCCACAGCTTGCGGCAGGCCGCGATGAACTCCTCGGCGCGTTCGTAACGGGTGCTGTGGTCGCTGACCTCGCCCACCCGTTCAAAGTCGTTCTGGATGCCGCCCGGCACTATATTGATGTCGATGCGGCCCTTGGATATCTGGTGCAGGGCGGCCGCCATCTGGGCGAACAGTCCCAGGGCGATGAAGCCCGGCCTCACGGCGATGAGAAATCGGATGCGTTCGGTCACGGCCGCCAGGGCGGTGGCCGTGGTCCAGGTCTCGGCCAGCGGGGCGTCTTCGGCGAAGAGGCCGTTGGCGAACCGGGTGGGGATCAACAGGGAGTAGAAGCCAAGGTCCTCGGCGGTCTGGACCACCCGGCGCAGGTAATCGAAATCGGGAGGACGCTCAGCCCTGGCGGTGCCGGCCCGTGCGCCGTCGCCGTCGATGGGGATGAACCAGCTGAACCGGGTCTCGCCGTTCTTGTTTCCGTTGGTCAATTCACGCCTCCGCCAGGGTTTGGCTCGAGTACATCCTAGGGAAGGCGCAATGGGGGGTCAAGGGCTGGGGCGGTCCATCCCAACCTTCCCCCTGGCGAGTGGGAAGGGGTTCCCGCCGTTTGGTGGGGGCACGGCAATGCAGTGCCCCTACGGACTCCGGGTGGGTTGGTCGGCGTTGGTGGCGGCTTCTTCCCGCTCGTACCACATGATCATGACGATGCCGGCCACCAGGATGCTCATCATGTCGCCCGGCACCCAGAGCAGGAGGCCGCCCAGTTGCTGGTCGGTCAGCAAAGACATGTCGAAGGGCCGGTACACGTCCTGGTAGCCGGTGTAGATGATGCCCTTGGAGAAGGTGATGACCGCCCCCAGGACGGTGTTCGGAATGACGATCAGCCCCAGGTAGAGCACCCGCACGCCGTAGTGGACTCGGGAGTGCCGGGGCGCCGGGTCGATGACCGCCCAGTAGAAGATGAACCCGGAGGACATCATGGTGATGTGCATCAGGGCGTGGACGAACTCGTTGCGCAGGGCCAGGTTGAACCCGCCGGGGAACTGCCAAAGGTAAAGGACGCCCATGAATAGCGAGACGGTGATTACCGGGTTGGTCAGCTTATCGTAGGCCGCCCGCGCCAAGGAGTGACGCACCGTGGGCCGGACGATCCCCTGCAACGCCCACGGCGGCAGTCCGCGCAACACCGGCGTCAACGGCGCGCCCAGGAGCACCAGCAGCGGCGCCAGCATCCGCAGCAGGAAGTGCTGCAGTTGGTGGAAGGACAGCATGTGCTCGCCCAGGTTGTCCAGGGGCGACTGCAGCGCGATGAAGATCAGGAACAGGCCGGTGAAGAAAGATATCTTCTGCCAGACGCCGATGGGATGGCTGGGCCGTTCCCAATTGTTGAGGCCGTTCAGGTACAGATATGCGGCCACCAGCAGGAGCAAGGTGGGCAGCGGGTTCCAGTTCCAGGCTGCGAAGGGGTTCTGGCCGGCTTCGATGCCGCCGTGGGCGTGAACGGCGGGCACGGCCCATAACAGTTGGAGCGCGGCCAATACCGGCAGGACCAGCAGCGCCTTTCGGCCAATTTTCATAACGGAAACAGCCCTAGGGCTCAGCCCTGGGGCTCGCCCTGGGCCGCCTCGCGGCGACGGTTATTGCGCCGCGTGCTCCAAATGAGGTAGGCGAGACCCAGCATCATTACGGCGAATATGCCGAAGAAGACCAGACTGCCGGCGGTTTGGCGTTTGACGGCTGGGACAACGAAGATCATTGCGTCGCCGCCGCCCTGGCCCAGGGAACTTGAAACGTCAACGCTCATCAACCACTCGCCAGTGGAGCCCAGGTTCATACGGACGTCGTACTTTTCGGGCTCGGACGGCGAATTGAGGGCAATGCCCCATCCTTCGTAGTCCTCATCAGCGTTCTTCCCGATGAGCACCACCCTGGCGTCGGACACCGCCTCACCGGTCTCGGCGTTGGTGACGTACAGGGCCATCTGGATGAACCCGGCGGCCAGATTGGTGTTCACCGGCACGACCCTCACCAGGTGAGGACCCGCGGTGACAGTCACCGTTCTTGGATCTTCCTCTTGAGCGGAGGCTAGCGGCGCTATTAGAAGCATGACGACGATCAAAATCGACAGGCCGGTTATTCTGAGTTTGATGTTGGCCATTGGTCTATAACTCGGGTATGACTCTCGCGGCGCCCACCCCTATACGGTCGCGAGGCCGGATTAGGATTGCTCATGCTTGGCGGTTGGTCAGCTTTCGCGGGCGTGGCCGGAGGTGTAGACCGCCGGGTGTTCGATATGGTGGTCTTCAGCGCAACCGTCCATGGAATCTTCCAACTGAATGGTCACGTGGGCGATGCCAAACTCGCTGGATGCGATGTCCCGCAGACGCTGCAACACCGGGCTGGGGTCGTTCATCACTGCGGCGTCGGCGGTAACGTGGGCGCTCAGGGCGTCGTAGCCGGTGGTGATGGACCAGGCGTGAATATCGTGGACCCCGGTCACGCCTTCCAATGCCTCCAGGCGTTGGCACAGTTGGTGCAGGTCCAGGTGGGCGGGCGTCCCCTCCATCAGAACATGGACCACCTTCCAGAGCAAGCGGAAGGAGCTGGCCAGGATCAACACCCCGATAACTATGCCAAAGATTGGGTCGGCGATGTCCCAGCCGAAGGACAGGACCAACACCCCCGCAGCCACCACCGCCACCGAGCCCAGGAGGTCGGCGATCACGTGCCGGAACGCACCCTCCACATTCAGGCTCTCTTCGGCCGAGCGGTGCAGGACCCAAGCGGCGGCCAAGTTGACCAACAGGCCGGCGGCGCCCACCCCCAACATCAACGTGCCATCGACCTCAGGCGAGTCGCCGAAGCGGCGGGCGGCTTCGAAGAAGATCCAGGCGGCGATGAGCCAAAGGCTCAAGGCGTTCAACATGGCGGCCAGGACCTCGGTGCGGTGAAAGCCGAAGGTCTGCTCGATGGAGGCGGGACGGCCGGCGATCCAGATTGCCAGCAGCGCCAGGCCGATGGCGGCGGCGTCGGTGAGCATGTGGCCGGCGTCGGCCAGAAGGGCCAAACTGCCAGAGACCAAGCCGCCGATCACCTCAACCACCATGTACCCCATGATCAGCGCCAGGGAGATGCCAAGACTGCGCCGGCTGGCGGAGCGGTGGTCGTGGTGGCGTCCCGAAGCCGGGGTGGCGGGGTGTTGGGTAGCGTCCATAACAGTGTTAGTCCGCGCCCGTATCATGGATAGGGTTGTCCGGCCCTTCCTGATGTCCGTCTGCCGTAACCGGAGACCGGCCTAAAGTTGGAAGGTCTTCTTCCAGATCCCCGGCGAGCCTTCCGCGTGGGTCATGATGTCCCGCATCCGGCCGTTGTCGGGATGGATCTCCCGCTGTTTCAACCACTCTGGGGTCTCCGAAACCTGCTCGTTCTCGAACTCGTAAACCGTGGCGTACTGGGGCGCTCCCCGGACGGCCCGCCAGCGGCGGCCGCGGATGCATCCGGGCGCCTTTTCATAGTTGGGCACGTAAACTCCACTGTACCATTTGTTCCACTCATCGTCGTTGGCGGGCGGAACGTCCATCCGGCCGATCTGCAGGGCGTCGGCCATGTCGCTGTCGGCGATGTCGCTGGTCAGCGAGGATGGGTGAATCATGTCATAGACGTTATTGATAAAGTTGGTTCCAATGAGGCTGGGGGACACCCGCTGTCCCCATTCGGTGCGGGGCCGGTTCTTGAAGGCATCGGTGTTCACCACGTCGGCGTTCTCAAGTTCGTAAACGGCCATGTGTTTGGGGCCGCTCTTGGTGGCCTCGTAGCGGGCGGCGTTGAGCACGCCGGGGACCGAAAGCAGTTCCTTCAAGTGTTCCTCGTTATACCACTTGTTAAAATCTTCTTCTTTTTCGGCTGGAATGTCGGCCCAAACAATCATCAGGCCGGTGCCTTTCTTGTTCGCCATCGTTGCCTCCGATTCTCCGGTTAATTTTTATCCCGGACAGGTGGTGCCATGATAACCAAGGCCATTGGATTTGGCTATCTGGACACTGTCACGTCCCGATTTGATCGGGACGAAGTATCTAGGATGTGTGGTAAAGAGACCCTTCGGCCGACTGCGGTCGGGGTCAGGGTGACAATCGAAAGACCCGAGGTTAGATCGAGACCAGGTGACGGACCAGTTCCCCAGGAGCGGACAGGAATGAGGAGTGGCCGGTGTCCAGAGATAAGACCTGTTTACAGGGCAACTTGGTGTACATCTCTTTCTGAAATTCTGGTGAGAGTGCTTGGTCTTTCAGGCATTCGATGTAAACCCGGGGCACCCGTCCAAAATTTTCGACAGTAGTCTGCATCAGGTCGATGTAGGGCGCGGCGGGCTGGGGCACCAGCATGGACTTGGCCCAGGCGAAATCGTCGTCGGAGCAGTCGTTGTAGAACAGGTTCCGGAGGCCCTCTTCAAGATAATGCACGGTGCTCAGATCATCGGATACGGTGCTTCTCCCTTCCCGGTGGAGGGCCTTGCGGACTGACTCGGCGTCCCTGGACTCCACTGGAATAAAGGCTTCTCCCGGTCCGATCAGCACCGCGGTCAGGTAGACCAGGGTACGGATCTTTTCGGGGCGGTACTCGGCGGTCTGGGTGATGGTGAGACCGCCCAGGCTGTGGCCGACCAGCACCACCGGCTCGTCCAGTTCGTCCAGCACTTTACATACGTGGTTGGCATAGGTTTCCAGGGTCACCTGGGCTGCGGGTATGTCGAATTCCCCGTAGGTATTGCCGGGCAGGTCAACGGCGACTGCCTGGTGGCCTTGGGCCTCCAACAACGGGACAACCTTATCCCAGCACCATGCGCCGTGGGACGCGCCGTGAACCAGAACGAAGGTGGTCATGGGGTATCTCTCTCCCTGCAGTCAGCCATCCGCTATCAGCTATCAGCTCTTAGTCGAGCATTGAGTCCCGAAAGCCGTCGATGGTGCTTTGTTGGACTCCGTGGTGGCGGAGGTAGGCTTCGGAGCCGCCGAATTCGCTTTGGGTGACGGCCAGGAATTTTTCGATGGCCGATTTGGGGGCCATGATTCCCTCTCGGGTGGACTTTTCAAAACCGGGCATCGCATGAAGCCGCGCCAAGACGGCGTCAATCACTTCGTTTGTCTTCAAAAAGTCTGCCACGATGTCCTCCCGGCCGACGCCTAGCACGTCCAGGATGGTCGCCGACAAAACGCCGGTCCGGTCCTTGCCGGCGCTGCAGTGGAACAGGGCCGGCTGGTTCACCGGCTGGGCCAGCGTGGTAAAGGCTTGGGCCACCAGAGTACCGGCGTTCAATAAAATCCACTGGTACATATCGGTGAGCCGTTTTGCCACTTCCTTCCCAGAGGTTGGCGGTAGGAACCCGCGGCGCTCCAGGAGCGGGAATTGGTGGTACCCGATTCCCGAACTTGCCAGAAGCCCCCGGCCGTCATTCGTCCCCCCGCTGCTGCGCAGGTCTACAACGGACTGTATCCCCAGGCTTCCGGTGATGGTCCGGACATCGGCCTCGGTCAACGAGCTCGGCGAGTCGCTGCGGAAGAGGCGCCGCCACTTCACCGTGCGCCCGTCTGTGGTGGGATATCCGCCCAGGTCCCTGAAATTGACGCAGCCTTCCAGTGATATGCGCCGTTGCATCTCTTCGGTCATGGTCCGGGGAACCTACGCCCCTTCCACCCCCAGCTCCTTGGCGATCGCCAGCATGGAGCGGGCGGTCGCTTCGTGGGCGATGTCCACCATGTCTCCGCCGAAGGTGACGGCTGCTCCGCCAGTGGCCCGCATCTCCTCCATGGCATTGACCAAGCCCTGCCAATGTTTCACGTCCTCCGGGGTGGGAGAGAACACCTCGTTCACCACCGGGACATGGGAGGGGTGTATCAGGTGCATCCCGGTGTAACCCAACTCCCGCAGTTGGATGGCCAGCGCCCGGAGGCCGTCCAGGTTGTGGATGTCCATCCAGCCGCCGCTCATCGGGTAGGGCACTCCGGCGGCGCGGACGTCGATCAGAACCTTTGATTTGAGATACAGGGTTTCCAGGCCCTCTTGAGTCCATTGGAAGCCGATGGACCGGGCCGTGTCGCCATCCTTGCCGCCGCTGCCGCCCATGTGGGCAACCCGGGGCGACGCAGTCGCGATCTCATAAGACTGCCTGATGCTCTGGGCGGTCTCCATGCCGGGGTCGATGAATACAGAACCGACTTCCATACCTGCTTTGCGCTCGAAATGGGACAGCAGGTTATCGACCTCCACCACGTCGGCCGGGCTCTCGACCTTGGGCAGCAGGACGCCGTAGAGCTGGGGGCAGGTGATGGCCTCCAGGTCGCCGGCGGTGAGGCCGGTCTCCAGCCGGTTGACGCGGACGGTCAACGTAGGTTTCTTTCCGCCAAGTTCCTCCAGCATCTTCCGCACCAGAACGCGGGCCTCCGCCTTGTTGGGCACCGGAACAGAGTCTTCCAGGTCCAAGATCAACGCATCGGCCCCGTATTGGGGGGCCTTACGCATCCAGTCTTCTTTGTTTCCTGGGACGTACATGGACGTCCGCAGCGGTCTGGCCTGGGCCATGGCGGGCTCCTTGCAAGTTGTCAGCTATCGGCTATCAGCCGTCAGCTCTTAGATCACTTTTTCTTGCTTGAGTTGTTTGATGTCCTGGCCGCTCAGGCCCAGGAGTTTAGAGAATATCTCTTGGTTGTGCATGCCCAGGGTGGGCGCGCCGGGCACCGTGGGGAGTTCTCCGCCGGAGAATTTCACCGGAAACCCCGAGGCCACTCCCTCGACTGGGCCGTCCATCGCGGCGTGGAGCATGGGCAGCAGGCTGCCCCGGTCCCAGAAGTGTTGATCCTCCATCACCTGCTGGGCGGTGCGCACCGGGGCGCAGGGCACGTCGTGCTCTTCCAGGCGTTGTAGCGCCCCTTCCAGGGTGAATTCGCCGATCAGACGCTGGATCTCTTCGCGCGCCTCTTCCACATTGGTGGTGCGGGCCGCGAAGTTCTCGAAGCGCGGGTCCTCCAGCAATTCGGGGGCCTCCAAAGCACGGGACAGGCGTCCCCACTGGTCATCGCTGGTGACGGTTAGGGACAGGTCGCCGTTCTTGGTCTGGTAGAGCCCGGTGGGCCCGCTGCGGCTGATGTTGCCGGTGCGCAGGGGCTGGCCGTCGGCGATGGTCTCTTCCAGGTTCTCCATGAACATCAACGACACCAGGGTGTCCATCATGGACACGTCCAGGTACTGGCCCCGGCCGGTGCGCTCCTTCTCCCGCAGGGCGGCCAATATTGAGTAGCAGGCGAACATGGGAGTGACCAGGTCGCCGATGTATAAACCGACCTTGGTGGGCGGACCGCCGGCTTCTCCGTTGATGTCCATCAGCCCGCTCATGCCTTGTATCTGCGGGTCGTGGGCGGGTTTGTCCGCGTAGGGGCCGGTCTGGCCATAGCCGGAGATGGAACAGTAGACTATGCCGGGGTTGACCTTGGCGACTTCTTCGTAGCCCACTCCGATGCGGCGTAGGGAGCCTGGGGCCAGGTTCTCCACGACAACGTCGCATTCCTTGGCCAGGTCCAAGAACATCTGCTTGCCCTTGGGGTTCTTCAGATCGATGGTGACGCTCTTTACGCCCTGGGTGCGCTTGAGGAACCGGGTGGAGATGTCGCTGTCGGTCTGGCGCTGGGCGTTGGTTCCCTTGGGCCCGGCAAAGGGGCCGTTGCCCCGGACGGGGTCGCCCCCGGCCGGTATCTCAACCTTAATCACCTCGGCGCCCAAACGGGCCAGGTTCATGGAGCAGAAGGGCCCGGCCAGATACACGGTGACGCACAGGACCCTGATGTCTTTCAGTGGTTCCATATCTCCCTCGATGGTTTTTTCGGCATTGCCCCAATAGTGATCATAATGACCCTTCGCCCCGATTCCATCGGGGCTCCATGTGCGCCTCCCTACTGTCACCCCGAGCGTAGCGAGGGGTCTCTTTGCCTCTGTGCTGTCCTGGTTCAGTAGCAACGAGATTCTTCGTCGCTCCGCTCCTCAGAATGACAGCTTTGAGGCGAGTCTTGTTTTGCCGTCAGGGGATTATTCGACGGCCATTCTCTCACAGAATCGGCCCGCTGTGGTACAATTTTCCCTACTCCGGCCAGGCTCTAGATTACGTGTGAGGTAGACTCGATGGCAGAGAACATCGTCCTGTCCAACACTGAGTATAAAGTTGTGGGGACCCGCCCCATACGCCACGACGGCACCGATAAGGTGACCGGCCGCGCCAAATACGGCGGCGACTTCCAGTCCGCCGGGATGCTGTTCGCCAAGGTCTTGCGCAGCCCCCACGCCCACGCCCGCATCAAGTCCATCGACACCAGCAAGGCCCTGGCCCTGCCCGGAGTCAAAGCCGTGATCACCGGGCAAGACATGCCCATGGTCCTGAAGAAAGACGCCGACAAGGCGGCCAAGACGGCCTCGGAAAAGGTCATGGCGTCGGCCAAGGCCCTGTACAAAGGGCATGCGGTGGCGGCGGTGGCCGCGACCACCAGCTACATCGCCGAAGCCGCTCTGGCATTGATCGACGTTCGATATGAGGAGCTTCCCTCGGCTACTCAGGTCTTGGACGCCATGAAGGACAGCGCCGGGCTGCTCCACGACGACATGACCACCAACGACCTTGGAGAACAGACTAAGAAGCGCAGCAACGTCGCCACCCACTTCCGCTACGAGATGGGCGACGTGAAAAAGGGTTTCGCCCAAGCCGAAGTGGTGGTCGAGCGCGAGTTCAACACGGCAACGGTGCACCAGGGTTATATCGAGCCCCAGAACGGCTCGGCTTTCTGGAACGCCGATGGCCAGATCACCGTCTGGTGTAGCACCCAGGGCGCCTTCACCGCCCGTGAGGCGCTGGCCACGGTCCTGGACCAACCCGTTTCCAAGATCAAAGTTGTCCCCATGGAGATCGGCGGCGGGTTCGGCGGCAAGATACCGATCTATCTGGAACCTTTGGCCGCGCTGCTTTCCAAGCGGACCGGCGCGCCGGTGAAGATGGCGATGACCCGGGCGGAGGTGTTCGAAAGCACCGGCCCCACCTCCGGCGCCAACATCAAACTCAAGATGGGAGCCGACAAATCCGGCAGGATCGTCGCCGCGGAGGCTCAACTGACCTACGATGCCGGCGCTTTCCCTGGGTCCCAGGTGACGATGGGAGCACAGTGCATGTTCTCGCCGTACTACATCGAGAACCTGTTGGTCGATGGGTACGACGTGGTGGCCAATAAGCCTCCCGTTGCCGCCTACCGGGCGCCCGGAGCGCCCATAGCGGCCTTCGCCGGTGAGATTGTGGTGGATGAGATTGCCGAGAAACTTGGGATGGACCCCATCGAGCTCCGCCTGCTTAACGCCAGCAAAGAGGGCACCGAGCGGCTGGAGGCGCCCCCCTTCCCGGTTATCGGGAACGTGGAGTGCCTGGAGGCAGCCCGGGACTCGGAACAGTACAAGACCAAGCTGACCGGGACACACCGGGGCCGGGGTGTGGCCTCCGGATTCTGGTTCAACATCGGTCTCCAATCCAGCGCGGCGATCAGCGTGAACGCCGACGGCACCATCAACCTGGTGGAGGGTTCCACCGACATCGGCGGTTCGAGGGCATCTCTGGCGATGCAGGCGGCCGAGGTGCTGGGTATCCCCGCCGAGGATGTACGGCCCAGCGTGGCGGACACCGAGTCGGTGGGCTACACCTTCCTGACCGGAGGCAGCCGCACCACCTTCGCCACCGGTTGGGCGGCCCACAACTGCGCCCAGGATATTCGGACCAAGATGATCGAGCGCGCCGCCAGCATCTGGGACGTCTCGGAGAACGACGTGACGATGACGGACGGTGTGTTCCTACACAAGTCGGACCCCGACCTGAAGTTCACCTTCAAGGAACTGGCCGGCCAGCTCAACCGGTCGGGAGGACCCATCTCCAGCCAGGTCAGCGTGGACCCCAGGGGCGCGGGAAGCGCCTTCGCCACCCACGTGGTGGACGTGGAGGTCGATACCGACACCGGCAAGGTCACCGTGCTGAACTACACCGCGGTCCAGGACGCCGGCAAGGCCGTCCATCCCAGCTACGTCGAAGGCCAGATCCAAGGGGCCGTGGTCCAGGGCATCGGCTGGGCCCTCAACGAGGAGTACCGCTTCAACGACGACGGCGTGATGGAGAACTCCACTTTCTTGGATTACCGGATGCCGACCAGCCTGGACCTGCCGATGATCAGCACGGTAATCGTGGAGGTGGCCAATCCGGGCCATCCGTACGGAGTCCGGGGAGTGGGCGAAGTGCCCATCGTTCCTCCCATGGCGGCGGTGGCCAACGCCATCTATGACGCGGTTGGCGTGAGGATGACCGAGTTGCCCATGTCGCCGGCGGCGGTGCTGGAAGCCCTCTGGGCCAAGGACGGCGAACCGTCAAGCCTACAAGCCGCCGACTAACCAAGCTAGGTTTAAGATGAGTCATCTCGTCCACCGCGTAGGGGCGGGTTTCCAACCCGCCCTAGTACTCGTAATCCAAGTTCCGATCAAGGCCAAGCTTTTTGCGGGCCGACATGCCTCTCACCATCGGCCTCTTGGTTTCGACAACCACGGTGGCAAAGTAAAAGGGCAGGTTAGAAACCTGCCCCTACGTGCGTTTGACGTCGTTCCCCAAAATTAGTCACCCCGTTTTGTTCTTTCGGGTGAACTCCGGGATGGCTCGTTTTTTTATTTCGGCCCGATGTGGCCGCAGATCCAATCAGCATAAATAGATCAGGAGGGTCCGCATGACCAGAGTGCCATACGCCACCAGGGAAACCATGGACGCAGCCGGTCAGGCGATCTGGGACGAGATTGAGACCAGCCGGGGCGGCGTTGCCCGCAACTACGCCGCTTTACTCAACAACCCGCAGGCATCAGGGGCCATGGCCGGATTGGGCGGCTACGCCCGCTACGAGACTGCGCTGGACCCCAGGATCAAGGCATTGGCGGTCCTCACCGCCGCTCGGGAGGCCTGCGGGCATTACGTATGGACGGTCAACCAAACCCCCGCCAAAGCCGCCGGCCTGTCCGCCGAGGTGATTGCCGCCATCCATGAGTACCGCGCCCCCGCGGGCCCGGACGCCAAGGACGCATCCATCGTCCAATTCGTGCTGGAAATCCTGCGCCAACACCGGGTTTCCGATGCGACATTCGAGGCGGT
>CAYMZL010000013.1:0-14967 GCA_964394825.1 uncultured Dehalococcoidia bacterium
CCGGATGATGAAGTCATGGTTCTCGGAGAGTTCTTTATAGACGGCGCTGAAGAGGGGGATGACTTCTTCCACCACCTGGGTTAGGAAGGGCCCATCGAGTCCCAATCGGCGTCCGTAGCGGATGGCCCGGCGGATGATTCGGCGCAGGACGTAGCCCCGGCCTTCGTTCCCCGGCACCACGCCGTCGCCGATCAAGAAGGAGGCGGCACGGGCATGCTCGGCCACCACCCTCATGGCGTAGTCGGTGTCCGAGCCGTAGGTCTTGCCGGTGAGTTGGCAGACCCGGTCAATAATCGGGGAAAAAAGATCGGTCTCGTAGATGTCGTTCTTGCCCTGGAGGATGACGGCCGCCCGTTCCAGGCCCATGCCGGTGTCCACGCTGGGGGCGGGGAGCGGGGTGCGGTTGCGCTCCGGGTCCTGGTAATACTGCATGAACACCAGGTTCCACAGCTCCACGAACCGCTCGCAGTCACAGTTGGGGTGGCAGCCGTCGATGGGCAGGGACTCGCCGGTTTCCAATTCCTTCCGGAACTGGGCGGTCAACTCGTCCGGCGGCGCCATTTCACCGTTGCTGCAGCCTCTCTCCCGGCCGCCGTCGTAGTGGACCTCGGAACAGGGGCCGGTGGGTCCTTCGTTGCCGGCGGGGCCCCACCAGTTGTCCTGGTCGCCGTAGCGGTAGATGCGCTCAACCGGGACGCCGATCTGGTCCCGCCAGATGGCGAAGGCCTCCTCGTCGTCCAAGTGAATTGTGACGTAGATCCGGTCCGGGTCCAGTTTGAATAGCTCGGTGACCAACTCCCAGCAGAAGTCGATCGCGCCCTCTTTGAAGTAGTCGCCGATGCTGAAGTTCCCCAGCATCTCGAAGAAGGTCAGATGCTTATGGTCGCCCACCTCGTCGATGTCGGTGGTGCGGAAGCTCTTCTGGCTGCTGGTCAGCCGCTTGGCCGGGGGGGTCTGCTCCCCCATGAAGAAGGGTTTGAACGGCACCATGCCGGCGCTGGTGAACAGCAGGGTCGGGTCGCCGGCCGGTATCAATGAAGCCGAGGGCATGTGCTGGTGCCCCTTGCTTTCGAAAAACTTTATGAAGGAATCCCTGATCTGGTCGCCGTTCATCGGTTTCCTTTTGATTTCCAATGGTGAGTTTTCTGGTGAGTTTACGGGTGAATCAAAACCGCCGCGCCGGCGGAAAGGCGTGGCCGAAGTTACGAATTTCGCTCACCCGAGTGGCTGATTTGAATTGTATTTGCTCAGGTATAGGCAGTCAACGGCTACCGCCCCTTTCCGGACCGGTCTTGGCGTCCCGCCCCGGTCAGAAAAGATTGCTTTCATGTTGCCATAATCTCCCTTGACCCAACCCGTTTACAACCTTAGAATTTAATCAACGGACGCGAATTTCCGGACCCCGGCCGCGTCCACTGTGGGTTAGGTAGGAGGTGTTGATGGACTCCAGCATTATCGGCAAGATCGAGAAGGCCAGGCAGTACGCAGAGCAGAAAGACCGCGTGAACATCACAAGTTTCGCCGCCACATTCCAGGGAAACCACAACCGATACGATGTCCGGTTCGAGGACGGCGCCTGGCGTTGCGAATGCCATTTCTTCGCCACCAGGGAAGTCTGTAGCCACACCATGGCCCTGCAGCGAATCCTGAACGAGATGCTGACCAAACAACCCGATCCGGTTTCCACCAAGTAGGACAACCGAGTGAAAATTTAGGGACGAAACCCCCGGTCCGGTCTCCGGGCCGGATTACAATGCTTTCGGGCAAAGGGGCCTCCTCAACGTAACGGAGGCCCTTTTGATTTGGACAGTTGGCACCCATCCAAACCGCTGTTACTATTTGGCCGGTAATGAAACAGTTACCCCGTCTGAGTCCGCCCCTCCTTCCCGAGATTTGTAATGCCCTCTGGAAACCGTGGACCGTTAAACCGTAGATTTGCGTCAACCACGAGAAAATAGAACGCCGGTGGAGCAGGGCGGCTTCGGAATCCCGCCCGCCCTCCGTTATCCGGCCTACCGGGCTTATTGGTTCGGCCTGCTGGCGTCGGTCAGCGGATTCCAGATGTTCCGGGTGGGGCAAGGTTGGTTGATCTACGAGATCACCGGCTCTCCTTGGTCCCTGGGCCTGGTGGGAGCGGCCAACGCCATCCCGGCAATATTCTGCAACCTCTTCGGCGGCGTTTTCGCGGACCGCTTGGACAAACGCCGCCTGATCATGTTCACCCAACTCACCACCGGCATTCTCATCTTTATTCTGGCCACGCTCACCCTACTGGGCTGGGTCGAGAGTTGGCATGTCTTGGTGATCGCCTTTCTGGCCGGCGGTGTGGAGGCATTCGACAACCCGGCCCGCCAGGCCCTCTATCCCCACCTCATCGACCGCAGGGTGATGATGAGCGCGGTTGCGATGAACTCAGTTATCTGGCAGGGCACACGGATCATTGCTCCGGGGATAGCCGGTTTCATCATCGATTTGATAAACACCGAGACGACCTTTTACATATCGGGAGCGGGATTTCTGGTGCTGGCCGTGGTGATGGCGCGTCTTAAGATCCCGCCCATCCCCAGGGGGGCGCTGGGCAATCCGGTCCAGGACATCAAAGAGGGCCTGAAGTTCATCAAGGTCAATTCCATATTCTCGTTCCTGATCGGCATGACCTTCTTCAACAGCTTCTTCGGCATGGCTTACGTCATGCTGATGCCCATATTCGCCGTGGACATACTGGCCGTCGGCGCCAAGGGCCAGGGCCTGCTCTTGGGGATCTCCGGGGCGGGCGCGCTGCTCAACACTCTGTGGATCGGCACCCGGGGGAGCGTGCCCAACCGTGGTCTGGCAATCATCGGCGGGGCGGTGCTGTTCGGTCTGACCGTGGCGGCCTTCGCCCTGACCGCCGAGTACGTGGGCTCGTTTGCCTTGGTCATGGCGTTGATGTTCTTCATGGGAATCTTTAATTCGTTGTACATGATCTCCGTTCAAAGCTCCCTGCAGATCATGGTGCCGGACCGGATGAGGGGAAGGGTCATGGGGTTCTACGGGATGACTTGGAGCATCATGCCTCTTGGCGGGTTGCAGGCCAGCGCTTTAACCAGTGTATTGACCGCGCCCATCGCCATCGCCATCGGTGGTCTGGCGGTAGCCCTCTTCGCCCTGGGTCCCGCCGCGGTCAACTCTAAGGTGCGGAATCTGGGCAGCCATTTGACACCGTTGGAGGATGAGACCGCCGGGGCTGCGGAGCCCGCCAAGGCGCGTTGACAGCGGGTTACGGGCCTATTACACTCCCATGTAGTCCGAAACTTTAGACTGAAATTTAAGAGGTTTCGGTAGGTTTTTATAGATTTTTGTAGCCTTGCCAACCGGGATCCTTCGATTTGCCGGCAATCTCCACGCCCTACTTCCTGATCATTCAATGATAATAGCTTCGCGTTATGGGTCCGCCTAGTGAGTGGCCAAAGCCAACCGGCGGACCGGTATATCCCGCCAGAAACCACCGGAGAGAACTTGGAATTCCTAGTCGTTGGACTTAACCACCGGACCGCGCCCGTCGAGGTCCGGGAACTCCTCTCGCTGAATAAAGAGCAACTGCCCGGCGCTCTCAGCGCCATGAACGGCCACGGCGCGCCCGGCGTTATCCTGTCCACCTGCAACCGCTCCGAGTTCTACACGTTGGAAACCACTGGGGACACCCCCGGGGACACTACGGGCATCACCAAAACCGGCTCACGGCCCAGCCCGGAGGCCGGGGCCGACCAGGTGAAGCAATTCCTGGTCGAGAGATTCGGCATCTCCCTGTTGGACGTTGACCGCTATCTCTACGTCTACCGGGGCTACGAGTGCATCCACCACCTGTTCCGAGTGGCCTCCAGTCTGGACTCGATGATCCTGGGGGAGGAGCAGATAATCGGCCAGGTGCGGGACGCCTACGAAGCCGCGACCACGGCCGGCACCGCCCAGGGGCCTCTCGCCCAGCTATTCCAACAGGCCCTCCGGGTGGGACGAAGAGTCAGGCGGGAGACCGGCATCAGCAGAAATGCTCTCTCGGTGAGCCGGGCCTGCGTCGAGATGGCCAGGTCGGTGCTGGGCGATCTTTCCAACCGCCGGGTCTTGGTGGTGGGCGCCGGTGAAGCCGGTGAACTGGCCGCCGAGGTTTTGAGCCTCTCCGGAGTCAGCGACATCACCGTAACCAGCCGCACCTACGAACGGGCCAAGGAGTTGGCCGCCAATCTATCCGCCCAGGCCGTGCCGTTCGACGGCATGCCCAAGGCTTTGCGTGAATCGGACATCGTCATCGGCTGCACCGGCTCTCCGGGATACGTGCTGCAGGCGGACCTGATCGGCGACGCCATGGCCGCGCGCCCGGACCGTCCGCTCTTCCTCATCGACATCGCCGTGCCCAGGGACATAGACCCCGAGGCCGCCCAGGTGAAGAACGTCTTCTTGAATGATGTTGACGACCTGGAATCGGCGTCCCAGGCCAGCCGGGAGAAGAAAGCCAAGGAAGCCGAATGGGCCGAGGAATTGGCCACCGACGAGGCCCAGCAGTTCCGCCAGTGGTGCCTGGACCTGGAATCCCTGCCCACGGTGATCGAGTTGCGCAACCGTGCCGACCAAGTACGCTCCTTCGAGCTGCGCAAGACCATGCGGAAACTCAACGGCAAGCTGGACGCAGAGGCGCTGGAGTCGCTGGACGCCATGACCAGGGCCATCGTGAACAAACTGCTCCACGACCCGACGATGTTCTTGAAAGAGCGCAAAGGCCCCGAGGAACTGCAGGTCGCCCGCGACATCTTCCGCCTGAGCGAAGAAGGTCCGAAGGACCCCGATTAGCCCCCTCACTCTCTCTCCCCGTCCCTTGGCGGCGCTCCCCCTGCCCTCACCCTGCGAAACCGGCTATAATTACTCACCGGTAATATCGGTGTTGATGTGTCATTAGTCGAGAAATACGCCCTCCTCCCAGATGAGATTGACCGTCGCAGCATCGAGGTGGTCGAAGCCAGTCTGCCCCAGTTGGACGGCCTCACCGCCGAGGAACGCTACGTGGTGTGCCGCATCGTGCGGGCGGAAGGCGACCCGGAGATCGCCAAGGCTGTCGGGTTCAGTCCCGGCGCCGTTGAGCGCGGCATCGCCGCCATCAAGGCCAAGGCCGATGTGGTCACCGACGTACGCATGGTGGAGGTCGGCATATCCAAGGCCCTGCTTGGCAAGTGCGGCCTCACGACCCACTGCCAGATCGACACGCCGAACACCGCCCAACGGGCCAAGTCCGATGGCACCACCCGTTCCGTGGCGGCCATCCGGGAACTGGCGCCCCACCTGAACGGCGCCATCGCCGTGGTCGGCAACGCGCCCACCGCCTTGCTGGCCCTATTGGACATCGTAAAAGAAGGCCCGGCTATGCCGGCGTTGGTCATTGGTATGCCGGTGGGCTTCATCGCCTGCGCCGAGTCCAAGGCCGAACTGGCCAAGGCCGGTGTGCCCTACATCTCCATCTGGGACCGGCGCGGCGGCAGTTCCGCGGCGGCGGCCACGGTCAACGCCCTGCTGGGACTGGCGCTGCAAGAGGTGGCCCGGTGAACGAAAATATTAACGGCAAGGACGGCTGGGGGGTGGTGCTGCTGGGCCACGGCAGCCAGCGGGGCACCAGCAAAGCCGAGTGTTCTTGCGCCTGGCTGCAGCCAAAGACCCCGTCGGGGATCCCGTCCGAGACCCCCGTTTGGTGTCAGGACTGCCCCAGCACTCCCGACGGACTACGGCAGGCGGCCGACCGGCTCCAAGGAATGTTGGAGATCGACCAGTCTCAGATGGTCCTATCCTGCCTGGAGTTCATCGAACCCTTCCCGTCTCAAGCGGTCCAGATGTTGGACGAAAGGGGCTATCATCAAGTGGTGCTGGCGCCCTTCTTGTTGGGAAACGGCAAGCACGCCACCTTGGAGATGGACGAGATCATTGAAGAGGTCCGCGGCCAGTTGCCGGGGGTCCAATTGCACCTAGCCGACGGCCTGGGCTCAGACCCCAATCTGGCCGACCTGGTGGTCCAGAGGATACGCGAACTGGAAGAATCCACGGGGTCCGTGGCCGGCCGCCGGGGAATACTGCTGGTCAAAGCCGGCACCAAGACCGAATACGACGACTGCATCTGGTTGGAAGAATTGGGCCAACTGGTAGAGGAACGATTGGGGACAGAGTACGCCGTGGCGGTGGCCCAGTCCCATTACGGCGACCCCACCATGGACGCGGCCGCCGCCAAACTGGCGGAGACGCGACGGGTCTCCTCCATCATGTGTGTGCCCTATCTCTTCTTCCCGGGCCTCATCCTCCAGCGCAACGTCATCGGCGGCATGGAGCAGATCAAAGAGCGGTATCCCCAGGTCGCCATGTCGGTGACCCCTCCCCTGGGTGTGGACGACCGGATAGTGGCCATCACCGCCGAGCGCGTGCGCCAAGTCTGGCGTCAGGCTGCGGAATGAGTCAGACCAACGCAGCCAACGGAACGCCCGAGAGCGATTACAGCCGGCAGACGGTCCGGGGCAAGGGCATGCGCACCGGGTACACCACCGGCTCGTGCGCGGCCGCGGCGGCCAAAGCGGCTGTAACCGCCCTCCTCACCGGAAACCCCGTGGACAAGGTGACCATTCACCTGCCCATCGGCCGGGACGCCGATTTCACCTTGAACCGCTGTGAGTGGACGGACCGGACGCCGGGCAGCGAAAAGGTCCTCTGCTCGGTCATCAAGGACGGCGGCGACGACCCGGACGCCACCCACGGAGCGGAGATCTGCGCGACCATTTCCATCGTTCCAACCAACGAAGGCGGCCCTGCCTCTGAAGAAGGTGTCACCATCAAGGGTGGCGTGGGCGTCGGCACGGTGACTCTGCCCGGCACCGGTATCCCCGTGGGCGAACCGGCGGTCACGCGGGTGCCCCGGCGGATGATCATAGAGTCGGCCCTGGAAGCAGCCAAGGCCCACGGACTGGAGCCCGGCAAGGGCATCATCGTCGAAATCTCCGTGCCCACCGGCGAAGAGGTGGCCCTGAAGACGACCAACGCCCGGCTGGGTGTTCTGGGCGGTATCTCGATCCTGGGCAGCACCGGGGTGGTCCAACCCTACTCCACCGCCGCCTGGCGGGCCAGCGTCACCCTGGCCATCGACGTGGCCGCCACCAACCAAGTCCCCCACATGGTGCTCTCCACGGGCATCCAGAGCGAGGCCTTCGCCAAGAATCACCTGGACCTGCCCGAGATGGCCTACGTCGAGGCCGGGATATTCAGCGGCCCCGCACTCAAACGGTGCGTCTCGCGGGGGATAAAACGGGCAACCCACGTCGGCATGGTGGGCAAGTTCTCCAAGATGGCCATGGGGTATTTCGTGACCCACGTGGCCGGGAACAAAGTGGACACCGGTTTCCTGGCCGGTCTGGCCGGTCAATGCGGCGCGTCCAAGGAGTTGCAGCAAGAGATGGCCGCGGCCAGCTCCGGCCGCCATTTCGGCGAGATCGCCCTGGCCAACAATCAACTCTCGCTTTTCACCCTGATGTGTCAAATGGTCTGCGACGAAAGCCACAAGCTGCTGGGAGACGGCGCGGGCAAGCTGATCGTAGACGCCATGTGCTTCGACTTCGACGGCACACTCCTGGGCTACGCTTCAACATCGCCCGACGGCATTCCCCTCGTCTCCCCTTCGACCTCCTCTTCGGGGGCGTCTCCAAGTGGTTAAGGACCTGCCGGACCTGGGCCGCACCCTGGGCCTGCCCGACGACGCCTTCGAGCAGCGCCGGCCCAACCAGGGCCAGATCACCAAGCGGGAAGTGCGCGCCGTAAGCCTCTACTCCCTGGGTCTCCGCCAGGACAGCGTGGTCTGGGACATCGGCGCGGGCACCGGGTCCGTCTCCGTGGAAGCCGCGTTGATCGCCCATCGGGGCCAGGTCTACGCCGTGGAACGCGACGCTGACTCCCTGCCCCTGCTGGAGGCCAACGTGTCCCGCTGGGGTTCTGAAAACATCCACATCGTGGCCGGAGAAGCGCCCGGCGTGCTGGAGGGGCTGCCCAGTCCCGACTCGGTCTTCGTCGGCGGCAGCGGCGGCAACCTGTCGGCGATCCTGGAATATGCCGCCTCCCGTCTCAACCCCGGCGGCCCCGATTCCGGCGGCTCGATAGTGGTCAACCTGGCGGTGCTGGAACGAACCCAGGAAGCCTACCGCCTCCTAAAGAAATTGGGCCTCACGACCGAGCTTACCCAGGTCACCTCGGCCCGGGGCAAAGAGATGGCCGACGGCGCGGTGCGGTTGGAATCGCTTAACCCGGTGTTCATTGTTTCGGCCCGGCGCGGAAACTAGGCGGCCGCCATGACCGAAAAACGCCCCAAGTTGGGCTGCCTCTACGGCATCGGCGTCGGTCCCGGAGACCCCGAACTGCTGACGCTAAAGGCCCTGAAGGCACTCCAGAACGTGCCGGTCATCTGCGTGCCTCAAGCGGAGCACCGGCGGGAAAGCTACGCCCTGAGCATCGTTAAAGGTTATGTAAAGCCCGAGCAGGAGATCCTGCGCGCTCCGTTCCCCACCGACGACGCCGAAGGGGCGGCCCAGGTCTGGCGTGAGGCCTCGGAAATGGTGGTCGAACGTCTCAAGAAAGGGCAGGACGTGGCCTTCTTAACCGAGGGCGACCCCATGCTTTTCAGCACCTTCTCCTACGTCTTGGCCGGGGTGCGGGAATTGTGCCCGGAGGCCCCCGTGGAGATCATCCCCGGTGTATCATCGGTGATGGCCGCGGCGGCAAGCTCGGGTATTCCCCTGGCGACCCACGGGCAGCGGCTGGCCATCCTGCCGGCGGCCTACGGTCTGGACGACCTGTCCGAGGTCACCTCCAATTTCGATACGGTGGTATTGATGAAAGTCAGCCCCAACATCGTGAAGACTCTGGCGGGTCTCCAGGAACTGGGGCTAACCGGACAGAGCACCTACGTTCGGCGGGTCACCACCGGCCAGGAGAAGGTGATCCGAGACCTGAATGAAATAACGGACGAAGACCTGGACTACTTCTCCCTGCTCATCGTGAAAGGAAAGGCCCCGAAACCCCAGACCCGGCAACAGCAGGACAAGGATCGCACGGAATGATCGACACCAAAGGCAAGGTCTATATAATCGGCGGCGGTCCGGGCGACCCGGAACTGCTGACCCTGAAGGCGAAGCGGATCATCGAGTCCGCCGACGTGGTGATCTTCGCCGACTCCCTGGTGCCTCCCGAGGTCGTGGAGTTCGCCAAGGAGGGGGCCCAAGTCATCGGCAGCAAGGAGCTGAACCTCGACCAGATAATGGACCTGGAACTGGCCGCCGTCCGCGAGGGCAAGACCGTCGCCCGGGTGCAGAGCGGAGACCCCTCGATCTACGTGGCCATCCTCGAGCAGATGCGCATCCTTGAGCGGGAAGGGGTCGAGTTCGAGATCATCCCCGGCGTCAGCACGGCCTTCGCCGCCGCCGCAGTCCTGAAATCCGAACTCACGGTCCCCGAAAAATCCCAAACCGTGATCATGACCCGCATGGAAGGCCGGGTCGCCATGCCCCCAGGAGAACAGTTGAAAGACCTGGCCGCCCACGGGTGCACCCTGGTCATCTTCCTGAGCATCACCAGGATGACCAAGATAGTGCGGGAACTCACGTCCTCCGGGTACACCGAAGACACCCCGGTGGCCGTGGTCTACCGCGTCGGCTGGCCGGACCAGAAGGTTATCCGGGGCACCCTGAAGGACATCGCCGGCAAGGTGCGGGCGGCCAAGATAACCCTACAGGCGCTGATCATCGTGGGCGAGGCCGTTGACCCGGACATTGGCGGCGGGGCGGTGTCCCACCTGTATTCCGCCGATTACACCCACCGTTACCGGAGGGCTCAAAAAGCCGGCTCTGGGACACAGGTCAGTGGCAACGGAAAGGGTTAGCCCAGAAGAGTCGATGGTCGGTGAAAGTACGGCTCCCGAAAGGACGGCCATTATCGCCCTTACCCGCAACGGTGCACGGATGGCGCGGGCGTTGGCCGGGTCTCTTGGCCGGGACCGTGACGTTACCCTTTTCTTGGACCGCCGCTTCCTCGATGAATCCGAAGAAGGCGACGCCGCCGAACCCTTCGACCTGCCGGTCAGGCCGGTGGTGGAACGGGCCTTCGCCAAGTATTCCAGCCTGGTGCTTTTCCTTTCCGCCGGGGCCAGCATCCGGCTGTTGGCGCCGTGCCTGGAGAGCAAACAGGTGGACCCGGCGGTGGTCTGCGTCGATGACGCGGGCAGCTTCTGTGTGAGCCTGGTCTCGGGACACGTGGGCGGGGCCGACCGGTTGGCCCAGGAAGTGGCCCGGCATCTGAACGCCACCCCGGTGATAACATCGGCCTCCCACGCCTCGGGCACCCTGGCCGTGGACCTGTTGGGCCGTGAGTTCGGCTGGCGGTTGATCGCCGGTCCCACCGCCGTCACCCGCGCCAGCGCCGCCGTGATCAACGGTCAGCCCATCGGTGTCTGGCAGGGGGCTGGAGAACCCGGCTGGTGGCCCCATGAAACGCCACTGCCGGAGAACATCACGGTGTATCCGGCCCTGAACGACCTGGCCGCTTCGGCCTGTGCCGCGGCGCTGATCATCGCTGACACGTCGGAACCTTTGGACACGCTGCTGGCCGACAAGATCACCGTCGTCTACCGGCCCCGTAGCCTGGTGGCCGGGATGGGTTGCCGCCGGGGCGTGCCGGTGGAGGAACTTGAATCCCTCCTGGCCGAGACCTTGCAAGAAAACGGCCTGGCCTTGGAATGCCTGGCGGGTATCGCCACCGCCGAGATAAAGCGGGGCGAACGCGGGCTGGAGCAACTGGCCGAACGTCACGGTGTCGAATTGAACTTCCACGGAGCCGACGAGATTAACGACGTATTTGAAACAAACCCCGGAGCAATCACCTCCAAGTCGGAACGGGCCCACGGGCTGGTTGGTGTCTGGGGGGTGGCCGAGCCGGCCGCGCTCTTGACCGCCGGGGCCGACGAACTGCTGGTGACCAGGAAAAACACGGCTCGGGCGACCATCGCCATCGCCCGGAAAAAATTCGCCGCCGCCGGAGACCCAAGTTAATGAACCCAGAGGGGGGAAAGATCTATCTGGTCGGCCTGGGTCCGGGAGACGCCCGATACCTGGCTCCCGCCGCATCTGAGGCCCTGGCCGCCAGCGACGTCATCGTCGGCTTCCGGGCCTACATCCAGCAGATCGAACAGCTGACCGCCGGCAAAGAGGTGGTCTCCATGGAGTTGGGCCAGGAGTTGGAACGGGCGTCCGCCGCCGTGGACCTGGCCTACGCGGGAAAGACCGTTGCCGTGGTGTCTTCCGGCGACGCCGGTATCTACGGGATGTCCGGCCCGGTGTTCCGGGTGCTCACTGACCGGGACTGGGACGGCCAAAGCCCGGCGGTGGAGACGGTGCCCGGCGTGTCCGCCATGCAGGCGGCGGCGGCGGTGCTGGGGTCTCCGTTGATGCAAGATTTTTGCGCCATCAGCCTCAGCGACCTACTTACTCCCTGGGAGAAGATCCGTGGCAGGTTGGAAGCAGCGGGCCAAGGCGATTTCGTGGTGGCCCTGTATAATCCACGCAGCCAGCGGCGGCAGACGCAACTCCTGGAAGCCAGGGACATACTGCTTAAACACCGGCCCGGCAACACCCCGGTCGGCATCGTTGGCGACGCGTTTCGGCCCGGCCAGCGCGTAAAGATCACCAGCCTTCAGGACCTGAAACAAGAGGCCGAGTCCATCGACATGGTTACTATAGTGGTGATTGGAAACTCCACAACCTACCGCCACGGAGGAAAGATGATCACTCCCAGAGGCTACGAAGAAAAGGCCAAGCCAGGCTAGCGACCCTCCACAGGCAAGGTAGCCCCAGTCCTAATCATCACACCGTTCCTGCAAATTCCCAACCATACTCTCACGAAATTCACCCAAAGTTCTCCGGTAGGCCCTATGATTTGATGCTAGGGTAACTGGGACTTACCGAATCGTGTATATCCGCGCGGCCCTCAGATGGGCAGAATGGAAGACTGGAAGATTGGGGCAATTTAGAGTTGCTCAATGCAGCTCGATTGACAGCCCCGAGGATAGTGAATGCTGTTGGGCAAAAAGATATTAATCGTCGACGACGAACCGAACATCGCCCGGTCGTTAAGCTTCGCTCTCAATAAAGACGGCTACGACGTGTCGATCGCGGAAGACGGGGACCAAGCGATGGCGATGATTCGTGGCTCCAAGCCCGACATCTTGATTCTAGACGTGATGATGCCCAAGAAGAACGGGTACGATGTGTGCCAAGAGGTAAAGTCAGACGCTGAATTAAGGGACATCCATGTAATGATGTTGACCGCCAAAGGCCAGAAAGGCGACCTGGAAATGGGGCTATCGCAGGGCGCCGACGAGTACATCACCAAGCCTTTCAGCCCAATGGAGATCGCGGCCAGGGTAAAGATATTGCTCGGCTAGCTTCGTTTCACCGATCACAGCCCTTTTTGGTCAAAGGGTCCAGGCCGAAGTGGACCGGACCGGGCGCTCTTTGTATCTTCCATCGCCGTCTCTTAAAATTCTCGACCGATCCGGGGGGCATGAATATATTAGGAGGCCGCCCCGAACAAGAAGTGAACAGATGAGAATGAGCATCGGACAAAAACTTACTCTTTCGTTTCTGCTAGTTGCTCTGCTAGTTGGAGTACTCGGAATCGTCAGCTACTCCAATATGAGAGAGACTGGAAAACAAGTAGACGTGATAACGGAGCTGGAAACACCCGCTCTGATTAAATTGACTGAGATGAAATCACGCATTCTAGAGGGCATCCAGGAAGCGTTTGCTTACCCTTTATTGGGCGATCCACTGGAAAAAGCGGAGTTTTATACCAACTTAGAACAATTCGATACTCTCGTTGCTGAATTTAAGGAGATTGCCCATATCGGTCGGCCTGGGCAAACGGAAGAAACCCAGTTACTCAATCAAATAGTTGCGGCAAAAGAAGCCCTGAAAATAGTTGCTGTCAACATGATTGGGAGTTATGAAAATGATGGGAGCGTAAACCTTTCGCAGGTTGCCGCATTTGAAACCGAAATAAACATCGTAATCCCGTTGATAGACAAATTTTTGGAGATCGAGAGCGAAGAAGTTGCGGAAGCGCGCGAAGAAATAGAGGCAACGATCGCAAATGCGGAAAGGCAAACATTAATCGTAGTATCGGTGGCTGTACTTGTGGCGATCGGCTTAGGTTTCCTCGTTTCCCGTTCCATCTCAATCCCAATCAATAAGCTGAAGGACGTGGCAGAGGAGCTGGGAAAAGGGGACCTTGGCATAAGGGCGAATATCGAATCAAGAGACGAAATCGGCAGCCTGGCAACTTCATTCGATCAGATGGCCGGAGTGCTCCAGCAGGCGGAGGAGCAACGCGGGGTCCTGATCGCGGAGCTGGAAGATAAAAACGCGGAGTTGGAGCGGTTCACCTATACCGTCTCCCATGATTTGAAAAGCCCCCTCATCACCGTTAAAGGTTTCCTGGGTGCGCTGGAGCAGGACATCGCCCGGGGAGATACCGAACGGATGCAGGCCGACATAGCCCGCATTTCGGCCGGCGCGGACCGGATGAGCGGCCTGCTGGATGAACTGCTGCAGCTTTCGCGCATCGGACGTGTGGTAGGCGCACCGGAGGAGGTGCCGCTGATCGAGGTTGCGCGGGAGGCGGTAGCCCTGGTCGCCGGCCTCGCGGAAGAGCGCAAGGTACGGGTGACGGTGTCTGACGGTCTGCCCGTCGTCTTCGGGGACCGGTTGAGGATCCGGGAAGTGCTGCAGAACCTGGTGGAAAACGCAATCAAGTTCATGGGAGAGGAGCCCGATCCCGTTGTAGAGATCGGGGAACTGCAAAGGAATGGAGAGAGTCTATGCTTCGTGCGGGACAACGGCATGGGCATCAATCCCCGATACCGCCAAAAAGTGTTTGACCTCTTTGATAAACTGGATCGAAACACCGAGGGGACAGGCATTGGGTTGGCCCTGGTCAAACGGATCGTAGAGGTGCACCGTGGGCGCGTCTGGGTCGAATCCGAGGGCTTGGGACACGGGTCTACGTTCTATTTCACTTTACCGTCCAAAGGAGGCGTACCGCGCGATGACTGAGCCCAAAATGCGGGGTGAAGCTGTTCAGATACTGCTGGTGGAGGATGATCCGGACCACGCCGAGCTGATCATCCGCGGTCTTCAAGACAACGGTGTTGCCAATCAGATCCACCATGTCTCTGATGGCGAGGCCGCCCTGGATTACCTGTTCCGGCGAGGGGAATATGATGATGCGGAGAAGAGCCCCCGTCCCCACTTGGTGCTGTTGGACCTGCGCCTGCCCAAGATTGACGGCCTGGAAGTGCTAAGGGAAATCAAGGCGGACAGGGAGCTGCGCCGTATTCCGGTGGTGGTCCTCACCTCCTCCGCGGCGGACAGCGATGTCGCCGGCGCCGGCGATAATTACGCCAACAGCTATTTGGTAAAGCCGGTGGAATTCGAAGAATTTCGACGCATGATGCGGGACCTGGGCTTCTACTGGCTGGCTTGGAACCAGCATCCATGAGGATCGCCATTACAATCCGGCCGGAATTGGCCAGGGGACGCCGATGAACGAACAGGTGACTCATATCCTGCTGGTTGAAGACGAGAAGGCCCATGTCGAGCTGGTTTGCCGGGCCTTCGAGGCGCAGCGGGGGCGGTTCCACTTGTCCATCGCGGGCAGCCTGGCGGAGGCGCGGGCCTGCCTGGCGGAGGCTCTCCCGCACCTGATCATCGCCGACCTGCGCCTGCCAGATGGACTGGGGACCGGCCTGTTGCCGGCCAAGGAAGCAGAGCGCACGGTTCCACTGGTCGTAATGACCGCCCAGGGAGACGAGGCGTCGGCGGTGGAGGCCATCAAGGCTGGAGCCCTGGACTACCTGGTCAAGTCGGAGGA
>CAYMZL010000014.1:0-14512 GCA_964394825.1 uncultured Dehalococcoidia bacterium
TGATCACGCCGTCGAAGGGGCTGCCGTCCACGTTTGGGGCCAGCCGCTGCAACGCGGCCCAAGTCTGCTCCCAAGGATAGCGCATCAGGGGCGAATGGCTCTCCGTGGGGTTATCTTCCCAGGTGGGACGCAGGGTGCCCGCGCCGTATTTGGCCGAGGAGGAGTCGGTGGGCTCGGTCACCGGTTGCACGTCCTCGGGGTAGGGCTCGTAGAAGACTGCCTCCAGCAGGTGGACCAACGGTATGTCCAAGCCGTCCAGCCAGATGATTGGTTCGCCCGACTCGTTGCCGTGGTCGTGCCACGTCCAGTTGGGGGTCAGTATCAGATCGCCGGGGGACATGGGGATGCGGTCCCCGTTGACCGTGGTGTACCCGCCGTCGCTATTTATGATGAAGCGCAGCGCCGACGGTGTGTGCCGGTGGGCCCTGGCCGATTCTCCCGGCATGACGATCTGCAGGCCCGAGAAAAGGCTGTTGGTGGTGGCTATACGGTCCTTGATGCCGGGGTTTAGCAGCATCAACACCCGGCGCTCGGCGTCCTGGGTGCCGATCAGCTCCCCGGCGCGCAGGGCCCTGGGTTCCAGGTCCTTCCAGCGCCAGATGTAAGGCACGGCCTTGCTGGTGGGCTCGCTGACCAGGGCGGTTTCCTGTACCAGCCATAATGGCGCCAGGCCGAAGTCCTCCAACTCACGGTAATAGCTGTCCAGGACCTCCGGAGTTGCTGAAACACTGGAATTGGATAGCATAACTCTGCTCCCTGGGTTGATTAGCGGTAACAGCAAGGTAGTTGTTCTGGAGAATCGTAATAATGGCCCGCGGCTATGTCAATGGGTTTGGGCGCGGCTTGCCCCTTCAGCCTCCGGTCCGGTCGCTCTCCCATTCGGCCAGTCGGGCCTCCAGCGAATGTTGCCGCAGGGCCATGGTCAGGTCGCCCCGGGTGCGCTCCAACACACCGCGCATGGCGTCGGTGTTGTGTCGCAGGCCGCTGGTCACGCCCTCGGGAAAGTCGATGGTCACCAGGACGCTGAACATCTCGTCCATGATGTCCATGAACTCTTGGCAGCCGTCCACGGCGTTGCGGCGCAGGGCGTCGAGGATGTAGCGGCGTAGCTCTCCGATGACCTCGGCCATGCCGTTGATATAGGCCGCCGCGTCCACCCTCAGATCGCTGATCGTGGGGATGTCGGCTCCGGAGATAACCGCCAGGGTGACGTTGGCCTCGGTGAACTCTTTACGGGCGTCATTCATGAATCCGGCGTTGAATATCTGGGGGCTGCTCTCCCGGATGTGGTCCGCCTCTCGAAGTCTGGCTCCACCCTTGCCGATCAGCTCCCGTGCGTCATCGAAGTCACCCCGGTGCACGGCCCGGATGGCGTTGGCGGAGAACCGGATCACTTCCCTGGAAACCGAAAGGGCCTGTTCACGGTCGCGGTTCCGTTCGGTGAGCTCGTTGATGACGGCGGTCCCGATCTCGGAGAGGTGCGCGCTATAGCGGGATGGCATTAAACTCGTCCTCCGGCGTCTTCAATTACTTTGACCAGTCGAGCGGCGGCGGCTTCCGGTTCGGCTGCGGAACCCACGGCGGCGGTGACGCAGATTGCGTCGGCCCCGGCCTCGATGACCGGTGCGGCGTTCTCGGCATTGATGCCTCCGATGGCCACCAACGGAGTTTGGGCGGTCTCCCTGGCCAGACGCAACTGGTCGATTCCTTGGGGAGGGCGGCCGACGCCCTTGGTCTCGGTGTGGTAGATGGCCCCAAAGGCCACGTGATCGGCGCCCATCCGCTCTGATTCAAGCAGTTCTTCCACCTCATGGTTGGACCGGCCCAATACTTGGTGGGGAGCCAGCACCCGCCGGGCCTGGTCCACGGGCAGGTCGGTCTGGCCCACGTGCAATCCCGCCGAGCCGACGATGGCGGCGATGTCGGCGTGGTCATTGATTATCAGCGACGCCCCCGATTCTAAGCAGAGTTTCTGCAGGCTGCGGGCCAAGGGCAG
The DNA here is from genome assembly GCA_964394825.1 of uncultured Dehalococcoidia bacterium. Taxonomy (GTDB): domain Bacteria; phylum Chloroflexota; class Dehalococcoidia; order Lucifugimonadales; family UBA3495; genus UBA9611. The sequence goes on from CAYMZL010000014.1 coordinate 1,997, forward strand.
AGACTCGCCCTTGTCGCGCATCTTGTCCCTTAGCTGCAACATGCGGGCCCCGCCGCGGATGGCTGCCTGGGCTATCTCCAGCGGGTCCCGCCCGCCGGTGACCTGAGGGTCGATTATCACGTACAGGCCCCGCACCAAGTCCGCCTTTTCCCTGCGGACCGCCGACCCAAGCTGGCCGGTGAGGTCATCCAGGATGCGGTTCACCCCCGCCACGGTCTCCCAGCCCAGGGGGTTGGCGGACGACGACTCTTGGACCAGGGATAGCAGGTCCACCGCGATGGTGACCAATTCCAGGGTCTCTTGGGCCGTGGCGGGCGGGCCGTCGTCGGTTTCAGCCATGGCGGAAGGCGCCGGCATGGCCGGGATCATGTCACGCAGATTCTGGAGGGCCGGCGCGGGAGATTGGGCCGGCGGGACAAACCGGGAAGCGGCCTCGATGCAGTGGAAGATCACCTGGTAATGGCTTTGACTGGGGCCACCGGCGCTGGTCAAAGGTCCAAGCCCTTGGGGGTTTCTCCCGAGCGGGCGGCGTCGATGTTGTCGCGGACCGACCGTGGCATCTCCATGCCGTATTTGGAGAAGGCCTGTTCCACCCCGCGTCCGATGTTCCGGGGGTCGCTGTAGTATTCGGGCGACCGGCGCTCACTGCCCGGGGCGAAGCTTTCGTGCACCGACGCCACCGTCTTACCCATGGCGAAAGACGACATGCGGCGTTCCATGTCCTTGCTCTGGCAGTGGGAGCAGACCGGTTCCAGCTTGCTGTTGATGGATTTCAAGAAGAAAGAAGACAGCTTGGCGCAGGCCTGGCAGCGGTATTCATATATCGGCATTGGGAAGGGCTTCCTTCGGGGATTCGTTAGCCCCGATGGAATCGGGGCAATCAGGGAGTTAGGAGTCCTTGATCTCTCGGCGTTCGCGGTCGAACTCCGGGGATGTCTGGCCGCCCATCTCCTTCTTGATTTTTCCCATATAGGAGTCGATGCTGGCCGGGCTGTTCTCATCGACGTCGCTGGTCGTCTCCCGGCTGGGCGCCCAGTTGAGGCTGCCGCCCCAGGAAGGACGGAAGGAAAATCTGGATATCAGGCGCTGGAGGTTGCCGCCTCCGCAGTGCTCACAGTCCGGCTGCTGGTTCTCGGTCCAGCTATAGACCAGGGCGGAGGTAATTCGTTGGCAATCGCCGCAGCGGTATTCGTAGAGAGGCACGTTTAGTCCCGATCGGCCAGGTTTGGTTGCATCAGTGCACGGATGCCATTTTAGCATGAGCCAGCCTGACGTGGTCCTGCCTGCCTCATAAATGACCGCCATTGACGCCTGCCAGGCGGGAGGACCAGGGTTGGCTCATGTATAATGCGGCCACCAAAGCCGTCCCGATTCCATCGGGGTCGACGGCGGCCTGCCGAGGTGCCTTTATGGCGGATGAAGAAGCCCGAACTCTGCCCCTGTTCGGCGACGACACGCCGGAAGCATCGGATTCGCCGGCAACGCCGGATATCCCAAAAGCCATTGAGCGTGAACCGCTGCTGATGATCATGGACGGCCACGCCATGGTCCACCGGTCGTTCCGCGCCATCTCCACCCAACGTCAACTGACCGTGAACGCCACCGGCGAGGACGTGACCGGGGTCTACGGCTTCGCCAACGTGTTCCTGCGGGCGCTCAAGGAGTGGAACCCAGCCTACTGCGCCATCGCCTTCGACACCTCAGCCCCCACCTTCCGCCACAAGCAGTTCGAGGCCTACAAGGCCCAGCGGGAGGCCACGCCCGAGGAACTCCGGCCCCAATTCGGCCGGGTGAAGCAACTCATGGAGTCCTTCGGAGTGCCGGTGTACGAATTGGACGGCTGGGAAGCGGACGACGTCATCGGCACTCTGTCGGCCCAGGCCGAAAAGATGGGACTGGACTCGGTTATCCTCACCGGCGACCGGGACACCTTCCAGTTGATCTCACCCAGGGTCAGGGTGGACCTGGCCTCCGGAATCCAGGACCGGAGGGTCTACGACGAGGCGGAGCTGGCCGACCGGTATTCGGGTCTCACCGCGGCGCAACAGCCCGATTTCAAGGCCCTTCTGGGCGACACCTCCGACAACATTCCCGGCGTTCCCAAGGTGGGCGAGAAAACGGCCATCGCCCTGCTCAACGATTACAAGGACCTGGAGGGCATCTACGAGCACCTTGACGAGGTGACACGGCCCAGCGTGAAGGAGTCCCTGGCGGAGAACAAGGAGCGGGCCTTCATGAACCGGGAACTGATGACCATCGACCGCAACAGCCCGGTGGAACTCGATTTGGAAAAAGCGAAATTCGGGGAGTTCGACCGGAGCGCGGTGGTCGCGCTCATGACGGAGCTTGAGTTCTTCACGGTCATACCCCGCATCCCGGAGACCGGGGCCTCCCAGAGCTCGCCGGGCGCGGCGTCGTCTCCCACACAGGCCCCTGGCGAAGGCGCCGACTACACCGTGGTCCGGACCAAGGAACAGTTGGACCAGATGCTGGCGGCGCTGCGCGAGGCCGGCGGCTTCTCCTTCGACACCGAGACCACGGGTCTGGACGCCGTGCAAGCAGGGCTGGTGGGCCTCAGTTTCTCCACCGCGCCCGCGGTGGCCTGGTACGTGCCGGTGGGCCATCAAGCGGGAGAGCAATTGCCGATGGAAGAGGTCTTGGCGGCGGTGCGCCCCCTGTTCGAGTCGCCGGACATCAGCAAGTGCGCCCATAACGCCAACTACGACATGACGATACTGGCCAGCCACGGCATCGACTGCCAGGGGGTCGATTTCGACACCATGGTCGCCGCCCACCTCCTGAGCCGGGGGCAACTGGGGCTCAAGAACCTGGCGCTGGACGTCCTGGGCCAGGAGATGACGCCGATCACGGAGTTGATCGGCAAGGGCAGCAAGCAGCTTTCCTTCGACCAAGTGGACATCGACCAGGCAGCGCCCTACGCCGCGGCCGACGCCGACATGACCGGGCGTCTCCGCCAGGCCTTCGAGGAGCCCATCGTTAGGGACGGCCTGAGCTCACTGATGACCGACATGGAGATGCCCCTGGTTCCGGTGCTGGTGACCATGCAGCGGCATGGCATCAAGCTGGACTCCGCCGTGCTGCGTGAGATGTCCGAGGACCTCAGGCAGCAGATGTTCCAGGTGGAGGAGAGTCTCTACCAGTCCATCGGCCACACGGTGAACATCAACTCGCCCCTGCAGCTGAGCGACCTGCTGTTCAAAGAGATCGGCCTGCCCAAAACCAAACGCACCAAGACCGGCTACTCCACCGACGCCAACTCCCTGGAAGGGTTGAAGGGCCTGCATCCGGTGGTGGACCAGATCCTGGAGTACCGTCAGGTGTCCAAGCTCAAGTCGACCTACGTGGACGCCCTGCCCGACATGGTGAATCCGGCGACGGGCCGGGTCCACACCAGCTATAGCCAGACGGGCTCGGCCACCGGGCGCATGTCCAGCAGCGACCCCAACCTGCAGAATATACCCATCCGCACCGAGTTGGGACGCCAGGTGAGAAGGGCGTTCGTGGCCGACGGCGCGCCGGACTGGCTGCTGTTCTCCGCCGACTATTCGCAGATCGAGCTGCGGGTGCTGGCCCACATATCCCAAGACCCAGGCCTGTTGGAGGCCTTCCAGCGGGGCGAGGACATCCACGCCTCCACGGCCTCGCTGATGTTCGACGTTCCGGTTAACGACGTGGACGCGGAGCAACGGCGCATCGCCAAGGTATTGAACTTCGGGGTGATTTACGGCCTCTCGGCCCACGGGATATCCCAGCAGACAGGGTTCAGCAGGGAGGAAGGGGCCACGTTCATCGAGGCCTACTTCAACAAGTATCCCGGCATCAGCGAATACCTGGAAAAAGTGAAGATCGAGGTCAGGACGAATCAGTATGTGGAGACCCTGTTGGGACGCCGCCGCTACCTGCCCGATATCAACAGCTCCAATTTCAATGTCCGCGGCGGAGCGGAGCGGATGGCCATCAACATGCCCATCCAAGGCACGGCGGCCGACATCATGAAGCTGGCCATGATTCGGGTGCAGAAGCGGTTGGACGAAGAGGGCCTGCGCACCAAGATGCTGCTGCAGGTGCACGACGAACTGGTCTTCGAGACACCCAAGGAAGAGATCGACGCCCTGAAAGACCTGGTGTTCGACGAGATGCCCGCCGCCATGGAACTCGAAGTAACCCTGAAGGTGGACGCCAAGTGGGGCCTCACCTGGGGCGACATGGAGTAATTTTTCATTTAGTGGCACATCTGATATATATGTGCCATAATGTATATAGTTATGGCAGATCAAAAACATAAAGAAGTTAGGGTAGGACCACAGGGCAGACTGGTAATTCCGGCAAGCATCCGGCGGGCTATGGGCATCGTTACTGGTGAGATTTTGTTGGCCAGGACGAAAGACGGGCAGTTGGTGTTGGAGAAGCCGGACCAGGTATTGGCACGCCTGAAAACGACGTTTGCGAATGTCCCCCCGGATGTCAGTTTGGCTGATGAATTGATCGCCGAGCGCCGGGAAGAAGCTCAAAGAGAATCCGAGGAGTGAGCCAGCAGGCTATCTTGGATGGCCCGCCGTCTTATGTATTGGATGCTTCAGCCCTTCTGGCATGGCTTCATGGAGAGCAGGGATCGGAGATAGTCGAGGTCTCTTTAATCAGGTCCGTAATCTGCAGCGTGAACTGGGCCGAGGTTCTTCAAAAAATCATTGCTCGCGGTATCCAGGAGCCGGAAGATGTGGGTGGAGACTTGGAGTATCTGGGGTTAGCCGTTATCCCATTTACTGCCGAAGACGCCGTGACGGCGGCGAAGATTTGGTTCCCCGGCCGGCGCGTTGGGCTGTCCCTCGGAGACCGGGCCTGCTTGAGTTTGGCGCACAGACTGAGATTGCCCGCTCTTACCGCGGACCGGATGTGGGGAGCCTTGGGTCTGGATATAGACGTGCGATTGATTCGATGAAGTATCATCGGTGGATGACCTGACTGCAGGGTCCGCGCTCCGAATTTAGAATACCCCTCGAAATGAGGCCCTAATTGGAACTATTCCGCAGCTTTATCTTTGTGCCTGGCAACCGGGCTAATATGTTGGAACGGGCCCGCTCGTTCACCGCCGACGTCATCATGGTGGACCTGGAGGACTCGGTGCCTCCCGGCGAGAAGGCCGCCGCCAGGGACCTGGCCAAGGAATGGGTGCCCATCCTGCGGCGCGAGGGCCAGAAGGTCATGGTCCGGGTGAACTCCCTGGATACCGGCCTGACCCGCCCGGAGTTGGAGGCCGTCGTCTCACCCGACCTCTACGGCATCAGCCTGGGCAAGGTCGAGTCCACCTGGAACATCCGGGACGTGGACCGGATGCTGAGTGCGATCGAGCCCCTGGCCGGCGTGGAACCGGGCTCGACCAAGATCGTCGCCTGGACCGAGACCGCCAGCGCGCTGGTGGATGCCCGGGACATCGGAACCGCCTCGCCCCGGGTGGTCGCATTGGCCTTTGGGGCCGAGGATTTCACCAACGACATGGGCATCGAGCGCTCGGACACCGGCGAGGAGGTCCAGGTGCCCCGGTCATTGGTCCCGGTGGCGGCAAGGGCCGCCAACGTGGCCTCCCTGGACTCGCCCTTCGTTCGATTCCAGGACCCCGACGGGCTGCGGGCCGACGCCAAACGGTCCCGCCAGATGGGGTACACCGGCAAGTTCGCCATTCATCCCTCCCAGATCGACATAATCAATGAAACCTTCAGCCCGTCTCCCGAAGAGACCGCCTACGCCCGGCAGATAATGGACGCCTGGGAACAGGCCGAAGCCGAAGGCCGTGGGTCCCTGGCCATGGATGGCCGCATGGTGGATGTGCCGGTGGTGAAACGGGCTCAGAACCTGCTGGCTTTCGCCGAAGCAATCGAAGCCATGGGGCCCCGGAGGCGCTAGGCGCCGCTTTCTTATGAGCAACCCTTTCCCCCAGCCCGACCGCATGATCCTTGAAGGTATGCGCTTCTACGGTTTCCATGGCGTCAACCCCGAAGAGCGGGTGCTGGGGCAGGAATACCTGGTCGACCTCACGGTGGAGATGGACCTCGGCCGCGCCGGTAGATCGGACCGTTTGGAAGACACCATCAGCTACACTCACATCTACCGCGCCGTGAGAGACGTGATGGAGGGCGAACCCCGCAACCTGCTGGAGGCCGCCGCCCAGTCCATCGCCGACCGGGTGCTGTCGGATTTCCCGGTGGACTCGGTGAGCGTCCGGGTGAAGAAACCCCATCCGCCCATCCGCGGTTCAATCATCGAGTATGCCACGGTCGAGATATTTCGCCGCCGGCAGAACTAACGGAAGGACTAATGGAAAGACTGACGGGAGGACTATGTTGAGAGTCCATGACTATCACCCAGGCAACCGGCATCTGCAGGATAAGTTCGGCACCCGCAAGCTGGCCGACCGCCTGACCGCACGGGTAACCGAGACCATAAGCCCCGAAGGACGGAAGATCATCGAAGAGGCGAGCATGTTCTTCCTGGCGACCTGCGACGACCGGGGCCTGCCCACCTGTTCCTACAAGGGCGGAGACCCCGGCTTTGTCCGGGTGGTGGACGACCGGACCATCGCCTTCCCCAACTACGACGGCAACGGCAAATACCAGTCCATGGGCAACCTGCTGCAGAACCCCAACCTGGGCATACTGTTCATCGACTTTGAGGGCCAGCAACGGCTCCGGCTCCAGGGTGTGGCGTCCATCGACGAGAACGACCCATTGCTGGCCGAGTACCATGAGGCCCAGTTCATCGTGCGGGTGCGGGTGACGGAGGCCTACAAGAACTGTCCGCGCTACATCCACAAATACAGGATGGTCGAGACATCGGAGTACGTGCCCCAGGCCGGCCGTGAGACGCCCCAACCGGAGTGGAAGAGCGACCCGGAGTTGAAGGACTAGACCTGCTCAGCCGGATAAAAAACACGAGTCATCACGGAGTGCCTACGCTGTCGTCCTGACTAAAGCCGGGATGGCGTAGAAAGCCCCCACCGTCATTCCAGCGAAAGCTGGAATCCAGGGAACTCGCATATGATGAGGTTTGGATAAAGCGGACATTCTGGATTCCGGCCTCCGCCGGAATGACGAAACTGGATTTGCCGGGTTTAAAAAGAGCCCCGAGGATTTCCTGTGGGGCTCTTTGATTCCCTGTTTAGGGCACATGTGTCAAAAAGGGCATCGGGATAAGTTAATCGGCGGCGGTGATGGTGATGTGGGACATGTACGAGTCCGCCTTGGCGCCGTGCCAATGGTTCTCACCCTCCAGGATGTGGACCACGTCTCCCACGGTGATCTCTTGCTCGTGGCTCTCGTCGGCCACGATGCCGATGCCGGCTGTGACCACCAGCATCTGATCGCTCTTGTGGGTGTGCCAGCCGGTGGTGGCGCCTTTTTCAAAGTTGACTATGCTGCTGTTGAAAGTCTTGCTGGCGCCCTCGGGCAGCAGGGGCTGCCTGGTGCGCTTGACGTCGCCGCCGGTCCAGCCGGGGATGGGTGTGGCCGTGTCGATTGGCACGACTTCAACTTCGGCAATTCGGATGACTCTCATAGATACCTCCTGTGACACGCAAGAAACTCAGACGTAAAATCCAGAGTGGATAATACACTTCTATCTCAAGGTAGGAAACAGCCAGGATGCTTTTATGAAGTAGTCGTCAATCGGCCGTCGAATCTATTCACCTGTGGTAATAGAGCCGAGTTCCTCATCAAGTTCCTTGAGTATGTTTCCGAGAGTTTGAATAGCACGGCTGTGGTTTGCGACCAACGATTCGTAGAAACTCTGGGGGTCTAAAGTCCCCTCACCAGAGTAAGATTGCTCAAGCATCTGGTCTATCATTCGTGACCCACCCATGAGGATCAATTCCCATGATTGGTGGTCTTCAGTAATTACTCTAGTAGAAATGTTACCGGATCCTCCCTCACCGTGAACCGAGGGTGAGCGCAGCTTCTCAACGTGGTCGCGTACTTGCTGTTTCACCAAATTCGAGTACTTCCTTTCGATGGAAGCGTGATTCGAAAGGCCCTGTTCATCTCGGTAAATTCGGATCGTATGTTTCATTGTGGCGATTAATTTCTCACAGAGGTTGAATATCCGTTGAATCCAAACGTCTAAAAAATAGGTCGATTGCTCTCTGTTAATGCTCGAGTTGAAGTCTGGACTCATAAATTGCATGGTCAAATGCAACCTACCGAGTTCTTGGACCACTTCATATGTCAGTGAAAGTAGGCTGTGCCACCTATCGGACAGCTGGTGGCTCGCTTTGGGAATACTTTCTTCCCCAGGAATAATTAGACCTATATCCGAAGCCCTAACTGAGGTATCGACTCGCTGAACGAAGTCTGGGTCACTCGCTATGAGAGCGGTCTTGGCCTCCGACCAACGGCGTTCAATAAACTCCCGAATTTCTTGATCGTCGCCACTCATGACTCATTCCTGCCGGATTCTTGTAAGTTTGGGAATCACTATGTTACTCTTGGTTCAACCATCAAACAAAAACGAGATACTATGTTGTCCGGCGATGAGCCTGGACGGCAGGAAACGAGATAACAAAGATGCGCTGTGAGATCTGTTTAAAGGCCGGGATGAGCGGCAACAACGTAAGCCACTCCAACCGCCACACCAAGACCCGGTTCCAGGCCAACGTCCACAAGCAGACACTGGTGCGCGACGGCGAGACGGTCAAGGTCAAGATTTGCACCCGTTGCCTGCGCTCCCTCCACAAGTCCAAAAAAGTCCAAAAAGTCTTCGCGGCACTCTAGCCAGGAAAGACCAGAAAAACAAAAAGGCCCCGTCCCGACAAATCGGGACGGGGCCTTTTTCTTTCCCAAAAATAGCTGAATGCCCCGATTCAATGAGGGCTGATAGCTGTCAGCCCAAGATACACCCCCGCATCCCCTGCATGGCTTCCGGGATGGTCTGCCGGTCGTTGAAGATGGCCGAGCCGGCCACTAGGATGGTCGCGCCGGCCTTCACCGAATCCTGGGCGGTCCAATCGGCCTTTACTCCGCCATCCACCTCGATCTGGGCACTGTACTGCGCCTGGTCGATGATGCCCTTGAGCCGGCGTATCTTTTCCAGGCTCTGGGGGATGAACGACTGGCCCGATGCGCCGGGGTTCACCGACATCACCATCACCATGTCCAGCAGGGGCAGCACATCTTCAACCGCGCTTATCGAGGTGCCCGGATTGATGGCCACCCCGACCTTGTTGCCCCGGTCCTTGATGCGGGAGACGGTCCGGTGCAGGTGACCGCAGGCCTCGGCGTGGACCAGTATCTGGTCGGTCTCCACCTTGGCGAAGGTGGACAGCAGGTTCTCCGGCTCCTGAATCATCAGGTGGATGTTCAGCGGGACATCGGTGTTGGCCCGGATGGCGTCCACCACCACCTCGCCGAAGGATATGGCGGGCACAAAAACTCCGTCCATGACGTCCACGTGAATCAGGTCGGCCCCGGCTTCGGTGACCTCCCGGACCTGCCGGCCTAGGTCGGCGAAGTCGGCGGACAACACCGACGGGGCGATGAGCACCCTGGCCTCAGAAACCATCTCCGGCAACCTCCAGTATCTTTCTCGCGTCTGCCAAAGCGGCGGCCACCCGTCCCGGCGCGGTGCCGCCGGGGTTGTCCCGGGCCGCGGCGGATGTCTGGGCGGTGATGTCGTAGACGTCCCGCTCGAAGTGGTCCGAGAAATTCTTGTATTCCTCCAACGGCAGGTCCTGCAGGCCGATGTTCCGGTCGTCGCAGTGCCGGGAAAGCTCCCGCATGATGCCGTGGGCCTCCCGGAACGGCATGCCTTTCCCTACCAGGTAGTCGGCCAGGTCGGTGGCCAGCATCTGACTCTCTCCGGCCAGACCCGACACCCGCTCCTCGTTCAGCTTCATGCCCGGCAGCATAGCCTGGAAGACTTCCAGGGTCGCCGCAAGCGTGTCCGCGGCGTCGAAGAAGCCCTCCTTGTCCTCCTGCAGGTCCCGGTTATAGGTCAGGGGCAGGCCCTTCAGCATGGTCAGGATTCCCATCAGGTCGCCGTAGACCCGGCCCGTCTTGCCCCGGGCCAGTTCGGCGAAGTCGGGGTTCCGTTTCTGGGGCATGATGCTGCTGCCGGTGGTGAACTGGTCGTCCAGCCGGATGAACCCGAACTCGCTGCTGGACCAGAGGACCAGTTCCTCGGACATCCGGGAGAAGTGCATCATGCAGAGCGAGGCCGCCGCCAGGAACTCCACCACGAAGTCCCGGTCGGATACGGCGTCCATGCTGTTTTGGCTGATCCGGCTGAAACCCAGCTCCGCCGCCAGGAACTCCCGGTCGGTCTGGTAGGCCACCCCGGCCAGGGCGCCGCTGCCCAAAGGCATCACGTCGGTGCGGCGGTGGCAGTCCTGTAAGCGGCCGATGTCCCGCTGGAACATCTCGAAATAGGCCAGCATGTGGTGGGCGAACAGGACCGGCTGGGCGCGCTGCAGGTGGGTATAGCCGGGCATCACCACGTCCTGGTGGCGGCCGGCCAACTCCACCAACGCCCACTGCACGCCCCGCAGACCCTTGGCTACTTCGGTGATTACCTCTTTGGCGTAGAGCCGCAGGTCCACGGCCACCTGGTCGTTCCGGGAGCGGGCTGTGTGCAGCCTTCCCGCCGCCGCGCCGATGAGTTGGTGCAGGCGGCTCTCGATGTTCATGTGCAGGTCTTCTAGGGCAGGGTCCCACGGGAATTTTTCTTCCCTTATCTCCTTTTCGATCGTTTTCAGTCCCTGGGTGATTTGGGCGGCGTCGTCCTGGGAGATGATGTCCTGCTTGGCCAGCATCTTGGCGTGGGCCACCGACCCGGCGATGTCCTGCTGGTACAGGCGCCGGTCGTAGCCGATGGAAACGGTGTATCTGCTGAGATCGGTCATACTATAGAGACTATAAACCCACGGGTGTCCCGGCTCAAGGAATAGCCGCCACCGCCCTGTGCTAAAATTTTCCAGCATGAGCACAGCTCAGTTTCTCAGACCCGTTTAGAGGTGCCGATATGACCAGCTTGAACCAGGAGAAGTGCGAGGCCTGCCGCCGCGACTCGCCCAGCGTTTCCGATGAAGAGGTGGCCCAACTGAAGCCGGAGCTGCCCGACTGGGAGATGATTAATGAAGACGACATCCCCAAGTTGGACCGGGTCTTCAAATTCAAGAACTTCCAGCAGGCCCTGGACTTCACCAACCAGTTGGGCAACCTGGCCGAGGAGCAAGGGCACCACCCCCGGTTGACCACCGAATGGGGCCGGGTCCAGGTGACCTGGTGGACCCACAAGATACGGAACCTCCACCGCAACGACTTCGTCATGGCGGCCAAATCGGACCAGGTCTACCAAGCCATTCCCCAGGAGTAACGATGCGGGTTACCTACCGGCTTGCTTCCAAAGACCTGGCATCCGTCGCCGGCGAGGCCGCTTGGGCCGAGTCCATGGGCTACGACTCGGTCTCCAGCAACGAGACCGCCCACGACTCGTTCCTGCCCCTGACCCTGGCCGCCACCTCCACCACCCGCGCCACCCTGGAGACCCGGGTGGCCATCGCATTTCCCCGCTCTCCCATGGTCACGGCCTACCTGGCCCGGGACCTGCAAGACCTGTCCAAGGGCCGGTTCCGGCTGGGACTTGACACCCAGGTCAAAGGCCACATCGAGCGGCGTTTCTCCACCAACTGGGAGGCGCCGGGTCCGCGTTTAAGGGAGTACGTCCAGTCATTGAAAGCAATCTGGCACAGTTGGGATACCGGCGAAAAGCTGGACTACCAGGGCAAGAGCTACCAGTTCTCTTTGATGACCCCATTTTTCGACCCCGGCCCCAGCGAGTACCCGCCGCCCGAGGTCTTCACCGCCGCGGTGAACAGCTACAACTGCCAGGTGGCCGGCGAGGTCTCGGACGGTTTGATGCTCCACAGCCTGACCTCGCCCGAGTACGTGCGCCAGGTGGTGCGTCCCGGCTTGGAGAAGGGCGCCAAGAAGGCCGGCCGAGACAGCGGCTCGTTGAAAATCACCGGCGGCGGCTTCATCATTACCGGACCGGACCGTTCCAGCATCCGGGCCGTCCAGGCTGACGTGCGCTGCCGCATCGCCTTCTACGCCTCCACTAGAACTTATCATCCTGTTCTGGAGGCCCACGGGTTCCAGGAGATCGGCCGGCAGCTCCACGAGATGTCCTTGAAGGGCGAGTGGGCCGAGATGGGCGAGTTGGTCAGCGACGAGATGCTGGACGCCTTCTGCGTCTCCGGCGAGTACGACGAGATAGCCGACGAGTTCGCCCGCCGCTACGGTGGTCTGCTGGATGAGGTGAGTTTCACTGTCTACAGTCAGGACCCGCCCGAAGAAGCCCAGATGAGGAAGATGGTCCGCCGGTTGCAGGAACTTTAGAAGAACGCGTCCAACACATGTCTATGGATTCGGATAAAGCTGTATGCCACGCCTATGAGGTAGTATCTGGGGGGCCCGCGGCACTGGGAGAGCACTGGCTCTGTATCTATTTACT
>CAYMZL010000015.1:0-12271 GCA_964394825.1 uncultured Dehalococcoidia bacterium
GATCGTTCTGGCGGGCGGGCTGGCGGTGGCCATGGAAGAGGTGTCCCAAGCGGCGGATGTGGACGTCCTTTCCACGATGGCTGCGGTGGTGCTGCTTGGCGTAGGCGGCGCGATGTGCCTGGGGATCGGGGTGTTGATGGTGCTGGCGAAGCGTAAGGCCTCTACGGTGGAGAGGAAGCTGCTATAAGGGCAGACAGTTACCGCGTATGATTGCGACTTATTATCTGGTGTTAGGGCCAAGTCCACGGAGTTCTTCTCGAACGTACTCGGAACAGGCGGTTTTTAGTATCGAAAAGTCAAGTTTACTTAGTGCTTCTTCGATCACGTCAGGGATACTTATTAAATTCGTGGACAGATACAGGTATTCTACAAAATCCTCAGGGCGAACCAGAGTTGAATTTTGGGCTAACATTTGTGCATATGATTGAAACATTCTCCCTATAGCCTGATCCTTTATCCAAACTCCTTGATTGTTGAAGGCGCGAAAAGCCCCGGTAGTGATGATTACCGTATCGTCGTCGGACACAAATAAACAGATTCCCTCTTTCCATGTTCCAGAGACTGGAGACGTGTATAACTCCACTGTTTTGTTCCTAACCAGATGGTAGAAACGAACCAACCAAAGGCAATAATCTTCCAGATATTCGACAGGTTCGCGTTCGTCATAAAGCTCTCTCAGCGTCCGCAGATATACAACTCGGCAAGAACTGATTGTTGTCAGTTCCTCATATACGCTACCCCATTGTTCGTCCGCTGCTAATAGCCCAACAGACCCGAGGTAGTAAAAGCTGTGCTGAGAGGCATCAATCATTTCACGAATCTTGCCTTGTAATTCAGCGATCGTCCGAATCGGCATCAAGTGCTGCCGGAGATGCTCGTCCAGGAGCTCGGGTGGAGCCAAATCCGTAGGCGGAAGATCTTCTATGGCTTGCTTGATTCTTATTGCCAGTTGAGAATCGAATGTTCCAAGATTATGCCTCGAATAGGGTATATAAAGGAGAGGCTGTATATCAAAAGGGAGTGGGTCGGTGGCGGTTTCTTCTCTAAGTAATATGCATTTCTTTTTTTGACCTCGCGCAAGTCCTAGCTCATAAAGTACATTTCGGTTTAAGTCCGAAATCTCAAAGATAACAACACTTGCTCTTTGCAGAGTGCGCTCTATATTTTCGGGAATCATCTCTGAGTGCGAGCCTAATTCTATAGGGTCAAATAAGATTTTGTAATCAAAGATTGATCTATCGATCTCATCCACTGCTTTGGCAACACAAGCCCTTAATTCCACCCCTCCATAAAACTCGGAATCAAATTGATAACATAGGGTCACAGTAAGAGCTACTTGTGCCATGATATGCCTCCCAAAATACCACAGTCGAGTCTTGCAATAATTTCAGAGTTCGTTCCGACTGCACCTTGTTGTCTCCAAACGTGGTTATGTGCTTATATAGTTAGATCGTGTCCTTTACAATCGCAATTTTGCCCAAGGATGCCGGTAAAACGCAGGTTCGTTCAGAGAGCAATGTGTTACCACAATTGGTAATCAAGATCCGGTTGCTAACAAGCAACACACCTTGAATTGACTTTCACTTTCCAATCATTCGAGTGATGATCAGCCCATTCTACTGGGTAGAGCCCGAACTGTCGATTCGGCTATTCACTCGGCCGCGGCCCTCTATTCCGCCAGAACTATTAATGTGCTGAAGGCTGAGTCCGACGATTAGCTGACCAGTTCCCGGACGGTCTTAGCCACCAACTCTTTGGGGACGTCGTTGCGGACCACGGGCTGGCCCACCTCTTCCAGCATCACCCAGCGGTTGGCGCCGCCCTGGCTCTTCTTGTCCAGGGACATGTCCCTCAGGATATCGTCCACCGATACTCCCTTGGCCGACGTGGGCAGGTTGAACCGCTCCAACAGCCGGCGTTGGCGGTCCACCAATTCCTGGGAGTGCAGCCCCATCTCCCGGGCCATGGACGCCGCGCCCATCATCCCCACGGCGACGGCTTCGCCGTGCAAGAACCGGCCGTACTCGGTGGATGATTCCAGGGCGTGGCCGATGGTGTGGCCGTAGTTCAGCATGATGCGGATGCCCAGGGTTTCCCTTTCGTCTTGGCTGACCACGTTGGCCTTGATGGCCATGCTGCGGCGAATCACCTCGGTTGAGATCTCAGGCTCCACGGCCATCAGGGCCTCGGCGTGCTCTTCGAACACATCCACCAAGCCGGCGTCCAGGATGAAGCCATGCTTGATGGCCTCGGCCCAACCCTCGGCCAGTTCCCTTTTACCCAGGGTGGAGAGGGCCTGCACGTCGGCGAAAACGCCCTTGGGCTGGTGGAAGGCCCCCACCAGGTTCTTGGCCTGGGGCAGGTTGACCGCGACCTTGCCGCCGATCGATGCGTCTACCATGGCGGCCATGCTGGTGGGCACCTGCACGAAGGGCATGCCCCGCAGGTAGGTGGCGGCGACGAACCCGCCCAGGTCTCCGGCGACACCGCCGCCGACGCTGATGATCGTGTGTCCACGCTCCGCCTTGAGCTCCGCCAGCCAGTTGTAGATGCCCTGGGCCAGCTCGAAACTCTTGCTGGACTCACCGGCGGGGATGATGAAGCAGTGGGCCGGGATGCGCCGTTTCTGGAGCGCGCGTTGGACGTTGCGTCCGTAGGGGTTCATCACGTTTTCGTCGGTGATGATATAGGCCGTGTTCGTCAGCCCCAGGTCCGCGAACCGGCCGCCCAGGCTGTCGATGACGCCCCAACCGGCAACTACCGGGTAGGATCCGCCGGAGTGGGTTACTTCCGCCGCCAGGTCTGCGTCGGCCATGGTCTGGTCTCCGTTCCTCAGGTGCTTTTTGACAACCCCGGTCCGCAGATATTCAAGATGGCCTCCGCCACTTGGTCCGGGGACAGTTGGTCGGTTTCGATCGAATGATGGGCCTGGGAGTAGGCCGGGGCCCGCTGGGCCAGCAGTTCTTTGATCCGCTCCAACGGGTCTCCTCCGGCCAGCAGCGGCCGGGCCGGGGCGTTGGGGTTCCCTCTGGTCACCCGGCGGTGGATGGTCTCGGGACGGGTGCTGAGATAAAAGACTGTCCCGCAGTCCAGCATCGTCCGGCGGGTCTCTGCATCTATGAATGACCCGCCGCCCGCGGCGATGATGCGGCCGTTCTCCAGGCAGATGTCGCGCATCACCGCGCGCTCCAGTTCTCTGAAGGCGTCCTCACCCGAGTCCCGGAAGATGTCGGCGATGGGCTTTCCGGCCCTGGACACTATCTCCTCGTCGGCGTCCACTCTGGGCCAACCGAGGCGGCGGGATAGGGCTCGCCCCACGCTGCTTTTACCTGAGGCCATAAAGCCCACCAAGATTATGTTGCGCACCTGGTTTGCCTGCATGTCGGCCTGCGTGTTTATATAACCCGACGGGCTGGCCGTGGGTCTAGTCCGGCAGCCGGGTCAGGTGCATCCGTGAACCCATGCTGGTGTCGGTATCGAAGTACAGCACCTGCTGACCCACCGAGTTGGTGATGGGCGTGCCGGCCACGAATCTCAGGCCGTGGGACTGGCACTCGCCCATGCAGGACGGTATGTCGCCCACCACGTAGCCTACGTGGTCCATCGTATGGCCGTTGCCCATGCCGGCCGGGTCTCCAGGCTCGATCAGCTCCACCTGGACCCGGCCGAAGTTCACAAAGGCGTTGCGGCCGCCGCTCCTGGAGGGGCCGCCGCCCAGGTGCTCGCCGTCGAACTTGTCCACGTACCACCTGATCGCCTCATCCAGGTTCGGCACCCGGTAGCCGGCGTGGATGATGCGCTCTACTTCGAGGCCGCTGCCGGCTTTGGCGGTGTCCGGTTGGGCGGGCAACTGGGTCAGGTGAACCATCACGCCGTTGGTGGTTGATGCGTCGAAGTAGAGGACCTGCTGGCCGAACACGTTGGTGAATGGCTTGTCGGCGGCGAACTTGAAGCCACGGGTGGTGAGCTCATCGACGGATTTGTCGATGTCGGCGACCACGTAGCCCACGTGGTGCATGGTGAGGACATCGCCGGAGAGGCCGGATTTGTCCTCAGGTTCAAGCAATTCGGCCTCGGCGTTGCCGAAGCGGACGTAGGCGTTGCGGCCGCCGCTGGGCAGGGCGTAAGTCGGGCTCAGGGGGCCGCCGCCGGCGTTGGTGGCGCCGAAGGACTTCTCGAACCAGGCGATTGCGGCGTCTAGGTCCGGGGTCAGATACCCGATGTGCTGAATCTTCTCAAACAAGGTGTCTCCTTGAAAACAGCTAAGCGGCCCGAAGGTTAGACTTGATCGGCACAAACTTCCATCCGTTAGAAAAACCGGCTGAGCCGGCGGCTAGGCTGGCCTGGGAGGGGCCGGAGCGTAGCCGGGGCCGGTGCAGAACTCCACCCGGTTGCCGTCTGGGTCGTGGGTGAACATGAATGCTTGGCCGTCGAACCGGACGCCGTGGCGCATGATCTCGTAGCCGTTCTCCTCGAGTATCCTCATGGTGTCCTCAAAGTCCTCGACCTCGAAGGCATGGTGCGTGTTCTCCGGCTTCACCGGGGCATCCTGGGTCTCGATAAGGTGCACCATGATGCCGTTGTCCAGTTGCAGCCAGGTGATCTCCGGGTTGGGGACCTGGCTCTCTATCTGCTTGATGCCCAGGAGGCCGTTGTAGAACTTCATGGCCCGGGCGGTGTCTTTGACCATGGTTGTGACGTGGTTGATCTGTTTCGTCTTGATCTTTCCTGGCATGGGACTCCTCTAGCAGCTTAATCTTACGATGTGGTGCGACGCCGGTACGTCTGGCCCCAATTATGCCACAAAGCCGGTGAGACTTGGCGGGCGTGAGGGATATAGGGTTGGCTCCTAGAGCGTGCTCCCAAGGGACACGATCACCACTCCGGCCACCGTGACGCCGACCCCAAAGAACAGCCACTTGGTCAGGTCTTCCATGCGGGAGATAAAGATCTGGGCCAAGACCAAGGTGACCATGGGGTTGATGGAGACTATGGGCGAGACCACGGCTACGTCGGCCCGCTCCAGCGCGAAATACAGGCAGATTACCCCGGTGGCGGCCGCCAACCCGGACAGCCCCGCCGATACGGCGAAACCGGGGTTCCTCCGCGACGCCCGCAACGCGGAGACAGCCTCGCGCCCGGCCACCGGCCACAGGAGGATGATGCCGAACATCAGACTGATGGTGGAAATCATGAGCGGCGACCCGTATTCCTCGGTCAGTTGCTTGGCGATGACGTTGGTTCCCCCGTAGCAGGCGGCGGCCACAAAGGCCATCAGGTAGCCCAGCGCCGCCCGCCGGTCGGCCGCGATTCCCTCGCGGATGGAGTTGCCCAGGGCGGCGATCAAGCCCGTAACCACCACCGCGGTGCCGATCAGGACCACGAAATGAGGGCGCTCGCCGGTAAGGGTGATGGCGAATACCGTGGCGAATACCGCCGAAGTGCCCAGGATCGCCCCGGCGCGGGAAGCGCCGATGCGCCCGATGGCCTGGTAGCTCTGAGTCCGCCCGCCGAGAAAATTCACTGCCCCCAACACCAAGAACCACGCAATGGCGATGGGCGGAAGGTCCCGGAAGTCGGATAGGGCGAAGACCAAGGCCAGAATGAGCGACGGAACGAAGCTAACCACCACCGAGATCAAGGTGCTGGGCAGAGGGCTCACCCCCTGCATGCCGATGCGGGCCAAGATGGCCGCGCTGCCGAACCCAAGGCCCGACAATAAAGACAACGCTATCGCCGTCATGGTTTACCGCGCCGTCCCGATCAAAACTGGCTGCCCCAAACCACCAGAAGGACTCCGGTGACGGTGAGGACAGCCCCGGCGGCCAACCGCCGCGTGACCCGTTCCAACCTGGCCAAGAACAGGTGGGCCAAGAAGAGGGTAA
This sequence comes from uncultured Dehalococcoidia bacterium, assembly GCA_964394825.1. GTDB lineage: Bacteria > Chloroflexota > Dehalococcoidia > Lucifugimonadales > UBA3495 > UBA9611. Next base: position 5,886 of record CAYMZL010000015.1, read on the forward strand.
TCAGGGGGCTGCTGGAGACGATGGGGCTGATGACTACCACATCGGCCCGTTGCACCGCGAAATACCAGGAGATCACCGCTATCCCCGAAGCCAGCCCAGACAGCGCAACGTACTTGAAAGACAACAATGACCGAAGGATACCCCGACATTCCGGAGCTCCGGGGTTTCTGGTCCGGATAACGCCGCTGTGGGAGGCGCTCGCGCCCACCAGCGGAGACAATACCACCAGGCCAACCAGCATGCTGAAGGCGGTCATCATGAGCGGCGAGTCGTATACCTGGAGGGTCTGTTTGGCCATCACGTTGGTGGCCCCATGGGAGGCTCCCGCGCCCAGGGCCATCAGGTAGCCCAGCAAGAAGACTTTATCGGTCCGCCAACCCTCCGATATGGAGTCTCCGCTGGCGAAAAGCAGGCCGCCCACCACGCCGGCCGTGCCCAGGGCGACCAGGGGGTGGATGCTCTCGCCGGTGAACGTCACGGCGAATATGGCGGCGAAGGGCGCCTGGGAAGATACGAACAAACTGGCCCGGGAAGCGCCGATCATGTTGACCGACAGGAAGTTTTGGGACCGGCCGCCCAGGAAGTTCATGACCCCCAGACCGAGGATCCAGAAGACGGCTGTCTGCGGGATACCGCTGATGTCGGAGAATGCGAACAGCAGGACCATGACCGACGAAAGAAGGAAGCTGACAAAGAGTGAGACCATGACGCCGGGAAGGGGGAATATGGTCTGCATGCCCTGGCGGGAGAGGATCGCCGAGCTGGCGAACCCGAAGGCGGCAAGTATCGATAGGCCGACGGCCGCCATCGGGCTGGCTAGCCCTGCCTGCAGCTATCGATGATTGACTCGATTATCAGGTTGCCGTCGGTGCTGCCCAGGATGGCCTCGCAGCTCCGTTCGGGGTGGGGCATCATCCCCAGCACGTTGCCCGCTTCGTTGATGATGCCGGCGATGTTATTGGCCGAGCCGTTGGGGTTGGCGTCCTCGGTGGCCCGGCCCGAGGCGTCGCAGTACCGGAAGATCACCCGCCCCTCCTCTTCAAGCTGGGCCAGGGTGGCGGTGTCGGCGAAGTAGTTGCCCTCCCCGTGGCCGACGGGCACCTTCAGGAGCCGGCCCTCCCCGCAGGACCGGGTGAAGGGAGTGTCGGCCCGCTCGGTCCGCAGGTGGGTCCACTGGCAGCGGTACTCCAGGTGTTGATTGGGGAGCAAAGCGCCGGGCAGGAGGCCGGATTCGCAGAGTATCTGGAACCCGTTGCAGATGCCGATGGCCGTCCTTCCGGAGTCGATAAATCGGTTCAGGGCGTCCATAACCGGGGAAAACCGGGCCATGGCTCCGGGCCGCAGGTAATCGCCGTAGGAGAAGCCCCCGGGCAGGATCACCGAGTCGAAGCCGTCCAGGCTGGTCTCCTGGTGCCAGACGTACTCGGCGTCCTGTCCCAGGATGTTCTTCACCTGGTAGTAGCAGTCGGTGTCGCTCCAGGTGCCGGGGAAGACCAGAATGCCAAATCGCATCAGGCCAGAGACTCCAGGTACTCGGTGGCCATTTGGTTGACCACGGCGCCGTCGGCTTTGCCACGCACCTGGGGCATGAGCTTGCCCATGAGCTTGCCCTTGTCCTGGGGAGAGGCCGCCCCGACCTCGGCGGCGGTTTGCTTGATCAGTTGGGTTAACGCCTCAGAGGACATCTGGGGCGGGAGAAATTCTTCCAGGACCTTGAGTTCGGCCGCCTCTTTGGCCGCCATGGTGTCCCGGCCGCCCTCCTCGAAGGCCTTGATGCTGTCGCGGCGGTCGCTGGCCTGCTTGGTGGCCACCTCGACCATGCCGGCGTCGTCCAGTCCCTTCTTATGTTCCTTCTCGACGGCCTGAACGGCAAATTTGAGGAAGCGCAGGGCGTCCAAGCGTGCCTGATCGCGGTTGCGCATGGACTCTTTGATGTCTTCTTCCAGCTTGTCTCTGAGGGCCATGGTGGAAATTTGTTCCTGCTGGACCCGGGGGGATTTGGTCTGGGCTGTTATGCCGCAGGTCCATTCTACCCTTGGGCGGGGCGCGGCGACTATAGCCGGGGTCGAAATTGGTTGTCAAATCGGCGGCCGCGCCCCATTTTACCCTCCTCGGCAAGATGGCCCCGGAATCTGAGGTCGAACTGCCTTGCTTACCCTCACTTTCCCATGGAAAATGATTTTGCTATACTCGTGTAGCCCCTCCTCAACCTGGGGACGGGTATGTTTTTTTGTAAGGCGGGCTATCAGGGATGCCGGCATATGCCGTGATTGGCGGCCAATGGGGTGACGAGGGCAAGGGGAAGGTAATCGACTACCTTGCCGGAGATGTTGACGGCGTAGTCCGTTATGCCGGCGGCAACAACGCCGGGCATACGGTCGTCAACGATAAAGGCACTTTCCAGTTACATCTGGTGCCCTCGGGCATCTGCTGGCCGGGAGTCTACGGCATCATCGGCAACGGCGTAGTCGTGGACCCGGACGCGCTGGTCAAAGAGCTTACAGAGATTGCATCAAGGGGCATCGATACCAGCCGGCTCTATGTCAGTGAGCGCGCCCACGTCATCATGCCCTACCACGTCGTCCTAGACCACTTCGAAGAGGAGGCACGAGGGGCAGCCGCCATCGGCACCACCGGGCGGGGTATTGGCCCAGCCTACATGGACAAGATCGGCCGCGCGGGGATCAGAGTCGGCGACCTGTTGGACTGGGACGCCCTGGCGCCCATGGTGGAACAGACGCTGAAACACAAGAACGCCCTGATCACCAAGATCTACGGCGGCGAACCTCTGGCCTTGGATGACGTGCTGGCCAAGTGCCGCATCTGGGCCGACCAACTGGCGCCCTTCGCCAAGCCCACCGAGCAACTGGTCCAGGACCTGCTCGCCCAGGGCAAAAGGGTATTGTTGGAGGGCGCCCAGGGCACGCTTCTGGACATCGACCACGGGTCCTACCCCTACGTGACCTCTTCGTCGCCATCCATCGGCGGCGCCTGCACCGGGTTGGGGCTGAATCCCCAGGCCATCAAGGGAGTGCTGGGAGTGTTCAAAGCCTATTCCACCCGGGTGGGCGGCGGCCCCATGCCCTCGGAGATCCATGACGAAGAGGCTTCGGAGATACGGGAGAAGGCCCAAGAGTTCGGCGTCACCACCGGCCGGGCGCGGCGCATCGGTTGGTTCGACGGAGTTGCTGGGAAGTACAGCCAGTTGGTCAACGGATTCACCGGGCTGGTGCTGACCCGCCTGGATATCCTCGATGACTTCAAGACGGTCAAGGTGTGCGTGGGCTACATGGTGAACGGCGAGCGGTTGGACCGCTTCCCGGCCAACACCGGATTGTTGGCCCGCTGCGAACCCATTTACGAGGAGCTCCCCGGCTGGGACCAGCCCACCGCCAGCGCCACCAAGTTGTCCCAACTTCCCGCGAACGCCTTGGCCTACGTGAAACGGATCGAAGAACTGGTGGGGTGCCGGGTCCAGATCATATCCACCGGCCCCAGCCGGGGCGAGACCATCCAGGTGGAGCCGGTCTTTACCTAGCCGGTCCTTTTTAAACCGTCTTTCGACCTTGGGGGAGTGAGGTCAATCGAACGTAGGGGCATCCCGATGGAATCGGGATGCCCTTTTACTTTGCCACCGCGGTTGTCGAAACGAAGAAACTACTAGTGACAGGCACGTTCGCACACGAAGTCTTGGCCGATAGGAGCCTGGTTTACAAGCGCTAGGGCGGGTTGGAAACCCGCCCCTACGTACCGGTTAGGCGGAGACGGGCAGGTCTATCTCGTACTGCTCCAGCAATCTGTCGATGTGGGCCACCGCCTTTTCACTGGCGGGCACCAGAGGCAGCCTGGGTCCGCCGACCTTGAGGCCGGCCCGGTTCACCGCGTATTTCACCGGGATTGGGTTGGACTCGATGAAGATGCCCTTGAAGATGGGGAGCAGGCGGCGGTGCTCGGAGGCCGCGCCTTCGATATCTCCCTCCAACAGCAGGCCCATCATATGCTTGATCTGGGTCCCAATCAGGTGCGCCGCCACGCTGACCACGCCGTAGCCGCCGATGGACATGATCAAGAACGTCTGGTTGTCGTCACCGCTCCAGACCCTGAATCCGGGATTGGCGCCGTCAATTATGCGCGCGATCTGGTCCAGGTCGCCGCTGGCTTCCTTGGTGCCGACGATGTTGTCGATCTGGCTCAGCCGTATCGTCGTCTCGTCGGTCATGTTGACGCCGGTGCGGCCCATGATGTTGTAGACGATGCATGGCAGGTTGGTCTTGCCCGCGATGGACTTGAAGTGCTGGTACATCCCCTCTTGAGGGGGTTTGTTGTAATAGGGCACCACCAGCAGCAGGCCGTCCACGCCCTGTTTCTCGGCCTCCTGGCTTAGCTCGATGCTCTCGGCGGTGTTGTAGGTGCCGGTGCCGGCGATGACCACGCCCTTGTCTCCAATCGACTCTTTGACCTCGCTAAAGAGACGCATCTTCTCGTCGGTGGTCAGAGTGGGCGATTCGCCGGTGGTGCCGGACAGGACCACGCCGTCGCTACCCGAGTCCAGAAGGGCATGGGCGAGCCGCTTGGCCTGCTCGTAGTCGACCTCACCCCGGTCGTCGAAGGGGGTAACCATCGCCGTGAGGAGCCTACCTATCTCTGCCATGACCGCCTCCTGTAGTTGCCTCGGTTAAAGGTATCTGGACTTGGTAAATTTGTTGCATTATACGCTCGGAATCCCGATATCGCATCCCCGGTATTGAGGAGCAAAAAGGGCCGGTCCCTCTCTTCGTCATTCCGGCGCAGGCCGGAATCCAGAATGCCTGCTTTACCCAGATATCATGATGGGCGAATTCCCTGGATTCCAGCTTTCGCTGGAATGACGGCGGGACGGTTGAAGGGGATGTCAAAAGTCCAATCAAGGAGGAATCGAATTCTAAGGAGCGTCCCGGCCTGCCGCCACGGTCTAGCCGGTCACTCCGCTGGCGTGCTTTGGCTTCAACCGGCCCCGGGAGACCAGCTCTTCGGCGATCTGGAGCGAGTTGAGCGCCGCGCCTTTGCGCAGGTTGTCGGAAACGATCCAGAGCACCAGGCCGTTGGGGTGGGACAGGTCCTGCCGGATGCGCCCCACGAAGACATCGTCCTCGCCGGCCACGTCCCAGGGCACGGGATATTCGCCGGCTTCCGGGTTGTCCAGCACGGTGACTCCGGGCATGGCCGCCAAAAGCTCTCTGGCCTCTGCCACGGGCATGGGACGGGTGAATTCGATGTGCACCGAGGCGGAATGGGAGATGTACACCGGGACCCGCACGCAGGTGGCGGAGATCCGCATCTCCGGGGCGTGCATGATCTTCCAGAACTCCTGCCGCATCTTCTGCTCTTCGAAGGTGTAGCCGGTGTCCAGGAACCGGTCGATCTGGGGGACCACGTTGTAGGCGATCTGACCCTTGCCGGACTTGCTGGTGTTGGAGTCGGCGTCAAGCAGCCGCTCCGATTGTTCCCTCAGTTCGGTCATGGCCCCGCCGCCGGCTCCGGAGACCGACTGGTAGGTGTCGGCCACGATCCGTTTGATGGGGTTCACTTGGTGCAGCGGGTGGGCGGCCATCACCAACGGAGTGGTGGAGCAGTTGGGGATGGCGATGATCCCCTGGTGCCACTCGATGTCCGCGCCGTTAACCTCGGGCACCACCAGGGGGACCGTGTCTTCCATGCGGAAGGCGGAACCGTCATCGATCACCACCGCTCCGGCGGCCACGGCGGCTGGGGCGAGCCGCCGGCTGACCTCCGAGCTGGCCGAGATGAAGGCCACGTCCACGCCGTCGAAGGACTTTTCGGAGGCTTCCTCCACCACCAGTTCCTTCCCGCCCACGCTGATGCGCTTGCCGGCCGAGCGGCTGGATGCCAGCAACTTCAGCTTGGGCAAGCTGGGATAGCGGGTTTCCACGATGCGGAGAAATTCGACGCCCACCGCCCCGGTGGCGCCTACGACGGCGATGGTTAGGTCCTGCACTGGTGGTTCTCTATCTACTCTGAGATTCGTGCCTGATTCTAGCCTAGAGCCCGAGCACGTTCTCCAAGCCTATCACAAGGCCCTGAGTGGTCACAACGTCGCGGATGCAGCGCACAACACCGGGCATGTAGCAGTCGCGGCCCAGGGTGTCGTGGCGCAGGGACACGGTCTGTCCCGCCGCGCCGAAGATCACCTCGTGGTGGGCGCTCTTGCCGGGCATGCGGATGCTGTGGACCGAGATCCCGTTGTGCTCGCCGCCCCGGGTGTTGGCCAGGTTCTCTTTCTCCGGCTGGTTGCGGGTGAACTGCTTGATCTCGCCCAGGCTGCGCGCCAAGGCCAGGGCGAACCCGGAGGGGGAGTCGATCTTCGCCTCGTGGTGGGATTCGATTAT
>CAYMZL010000015.1:12371-14359 GCA_964394825.1 uncultured Dehalococcoidia bacterium
GGGCCGTGTCTGTTCCAGCAAGGAGTCCAGGTCCGTGGAAAGGGGGACCGCCGTGCTGTGCGGAGTGGCGAAAGTTGGCCCCCGGTCCTGCTTGCAGGAGCCTCCCACCAATTCTAGATCGCTTTCCCGGGAGACGGCGGCCACGGTTTCAAGGCCCATCTTGCCGGTTGCGCCGCTGATCACCACTTTTATCGACGCCATGGCGACTCCTATGAACACCATCCCGAATGGGTCAAGATTCCACCGATGGGCAACGTCGCTGATGCGCGCCCTTCGACAAGCTCCGGGTGAGCGGACTGGGAGGCTTGGCTGGCGCATCGCGTCGGTTGGCACTGGAGTTGTAGGGGCAGGTTTAAAACCTGCCCCTACCCGCATCAGCCAAGCTCCAATAATCGGGCCAATCCACCCATGATGATAGCATGCGGCCGAGCCCAGTGAATCCGGGAAAATGAAACAGCCCCGTCCTTCCTAGTCATTCTTCGAAGGACGGGGCTGTTGGCGTGCGAAATTATTTGTGTCCGGCTACCGGTTTCCGCCTTGGAAGCGGCCTCCGCCGGAACCACCGGGTCCACGGCCACCGTTACGGGGGCCGCCCCGGTCGCCACCGCGTCCACCCCGGTCGCCGCCCCGGTCTCGGTTGAAACCGGAATCGGGCCGGGGGGCTGGCGGGCTGTCGTCGCCGAAGAGGGCCTTCCGGGACAGATTGACCCGTCCTTGTGAGTCAATCTCGCGGATCATGACCGTGAGCTCCTGACCCTCGGTCAGTTCCTCTTCCATCTCGCCCAGGTCGCCGTTGCGGATCAGGCCGTCCTTGCCGGGCACCAGTTCGACGAAGGCGCCGAAATTGGTGAGGCGCACCACCTTGCCGGTGAAGATGTCGCCGATCTGCAACTCCCGAGTGAGGGCGTCCACCCTGGACTCGGCCAGTTCCAGCATGGCCGGATCGACGCCGCCGATGGTCACTGAACCGTCGTCTTCCACGTTGATGGAGGTGCCGGTCTCCTCGATTATTGCCCGGATGACGCGGCCGCCCGGCCCAATGAGGGCGCCGATCTTTTCGACTTTAATCTTCATGCGGACCATCTTGGGCGCGTGTTCGCTCATCTGGCTCCGGGTCTCGGAGAGGACGTCATTCATCTTCCCCATGATGTGGAGCCGCCCCTGGCGCGCCTGCTCCAAGGCCTCTTTCAGGATCTCATAGGTCAGATGGGTGGTCTTAACGTCCATCTGTAGGGCGTTCACGCCTTCGGAGGTGCCCGCCACTTTGAAGTCCATATCCCCGAGAAAATCTTCGACCCCCTGGATGTCGCTCAGGATGGCGTATTCGCCATCATCGCCGGTGATCAGGCCCATGGCAATACCGGCCACCGCTGCCCTGATGGGGACACCAGCGTCCATCAATGCCAGAGAGGAGCCACAGACGCTGCCCATGGACGTGCTGCCGTTGGAGCTCAGGCATTCGGAGACGATGCGGATGGCGTAGGGGAAGTCGTCCTCCGATGGCAGGACCGGCAGGATGGCCCGTTCGGCCAAGGCCCCGTGCCCAATCTCGCGGCGTCCGGGGGACATGACCCGCCGGGCTTCTCCGGTGGAGAATGACGGGAAGTTGTAGTGGTGCATGAACCGCTTGGTGCCGTCGGGACCGACGGTGTCCAGGGTTTGTCTCATGCTCAAAGAGCCCACCGTCACGATGGAAAGGACCTGAGTTTCGCCGCGGGTGAACAGTCCCGTGCCGTGGGTGCGGGGCAGGATGCCGGTGTCGCAGGTGATCGGGCGGACTTGGTCCAATGCCCGTCCGTCCGACCGTACGTGCTGTTGCAGGATGCGGCCTCTCACGGCCTCTCGGAATACGCTTTTGAAACCATCGGCGATGGCGTTGCGGGAGTATTCCTCACTCAATTGTTCGGACACTTTGGAAGAAAGCTCGTGCTCGCCGTCGTCCATCTCGTACATGCCGGGGTTCCGGCTGAGCAGGTCGTCGAACCCGG
>CAYMZL010000016.1:0-13629 GCA_964394825.1 uncultured Dehalococcoidia bacterium
CTTTGCCCCGGCGACGGCGTCGGCCACTTGGAGGAACTGGTCGGCTTGGAGCGCGGCCCCGCCCACCAGCCCACCGTGGATGCAGTCTTGAGCGGCGAACTCGCCGGCGTTGCCGCCGTTCATGCTGCCGCCGTAGAGCAGGGGAACGTTGTCGGCGGCGGCCGAAAACAGGCTGCGGAGGGTCTCAAAGATGGCTCCGCCCATGATCTCTGCGGCAATCTCAGGCGTGGCGGCCTGGCCGGTGCCGATGGCCCAGATGGGCTCGTAGGCGACGATCAGGCCGGAGGCGTCGTCAACTCCCTGCAATCCCGCGCGCACCTGGCCGCTGATGACGTCCGAGGCCTTGCCCTGTTCTCTCTGTTCCAGGGACTCGCCGACGCACAGGATGGGCTTGAGTCCGGCTGCCTGGGCCGCCTCGACCTTATTGTTGACCGACTCGTCGGTCTCGCCGAACAACTGGCGGCGTTCCGAGTGGCCCAGTATCACGTAGTCGCAGAGGCCCCGTAGCATACCCGGCGAGACCTCGCCGGTGAAGGCCCCGGACTCTTGGAAGTGCATGTTCTGGGCGCCCACTTTGACCGCCGAGCCCTTGACGGCGTCGCTCACCGCGGCCAGGGAGACAAAGGGCGGGCAGAGCACCAGCTCCACATCTTCAACACCGGCGGCGGCGGCGCCGTCCCGCACCCCCGCGGCCAGGGCGGCGGCCTCCGGGACGGTGGTGTTCATCTTCCAGTTTCCAGCGACGACCAGGTCTGGCATGGGCCTATCTCCAAATAACGGTTGTGATGCCGGTGCACTTCGTCAAATTACAATTCATACGGCATGGGTGCTCTGTGGAAATACCAGTTTCATGGAAACCCAGCGCGCTGGCGAGCCGGCTAGGGGCCGAACTTGGCCATCTTGCCGGCGTGGGAGAGGCCCAACACCATCACGCTGGTGGCCGGGATGTTTCCGATGGCGCCCAGGGCGCAGGCTTTCTCGTCAAAGGTGGGCACCCCTTGGCCCTTGGTCAGCTTGGAATGGAGCAGGAAGGGCACCGGGTGCCAGCTATGGGAAGCCATTATGGCGGGGGTGGAATGGTCTCCGGCCACCATCAGAACGTCGGGCCCCAACTCGCGGATGGCGGGGATGAAGGGGTCCAATTCCTCCAGGCATTTCACCTTGGCGTCGAAGTCTCCGTCCTCTCCGGCGGCGTCGGCCGGCTTGTAGTGGATGAAGAAGAAGTCGTGCTTGTCCCAGTTCTCCCGCAGGGTGTCCACCTCGTCGGCGAAGGTGCGGCCGGTGGGGATGACCTTCATGCCGGCCACGGTGGCCAGACCACGGTACATGGGGTAAGCGGCGATGGCCGCCGGGTCCAGCCGGTAGACCTCACCCATGGGAGGCAACGAGGGCAACCGGGCGAACCCACGCAGCAGCAGCATGTTGGCCCGCTCTTCCTCGGACAACAACCGTGCCGCCTTTTCCACGAATCGGTTGACCAGGTCCGCCGTTTTCTGGGCTTCGGGTTTTAATGGTTTCACCGTCAGGGCCTTGGCGCCGGTGACCTGGGGGTCGGTCTCGGTCACGGCCTCGGACAGGCCTTCGCCCCGCAGCCGCAGCACGAAGCGGTAGTCCTGAACTGGGAATACGTCCAACAGCACGCCGGGAAGCTCGATCCGGTCCAGCCGTTCGCAGATGGGGGCGCTGAGTTCGGTTGGGATCCGGCCGGCCCGGCGGTCGATGAGCAGGCCGTCGCCGTCAACGGTGCAGAAGTTGCCTCTGGCGGCCACGTCGCCCGGCGCCAGTTCCACCTCGATCCCCAGGGCTTCCAAGGCCCCGCGGCCGATCTGGTGCTTCAGCGGGTCGTAGCCAAAGAGGGCCAGGTGGCCGGGACCGCTGCCGGGGGCCACGCCGGGCAAAACCGGGGTGGTCAACCCGCAGGCGCTCACCTGGGCCAGGGCGTCCAGGTTGGGAATGTGGGCGGTCTCAAGTTCGGACTTGCCGGTTTCCGGGTGGGCCAACCCGCCCAACCCGTCGGCAACCAACAACACCATCTTGGACGGCGTGGAGGTGTAGCAGTCCCTCAGTTCTTCAACGTCGATCAAGCTTTAATTCCTCGCCCTACAGCTTATCACCCCAGTTTTCCGCCCGTCGTTCTCTTGGCCTTCTGCGGCTAGGCGTCTGGAAGGGCCGCGATACCGGGCAGCTCCTTCCCTTCCAGGAACTCCAGTGACGCCCCTCCGCCGGTGGAGACGTGGGTCATCTTGTCCATCAGGCCCAGTTCTTCCACCGCCTCGGCCGTGGAGCCTCCGCCCACCACCGTGGTGACGCCGCTGAGTGCGGCCATGGCCTCGGCCACGGTGCGGGTGCCTTGACTGAACTTCGGCATCTCGAAGACGCCCATGGGGCCGTTCCAGATGATGGTCTTGCAGCCGCTCAGCGCTCCGGCGAACTCCTCGGCCGAAGCGGGGGCGATGTCCATGATGTACCAACCGTCGGGAACATCACCGACGTTCACCACATCGGTATCACCGGGGTCGGCGGCGAATTCGTTGGCGATCACCACGTCGTCGGGAAGATGCAACTTGATGTCGGCGGCCTTGGCCCGGTCCATGATCTGGCGGGCGAAGTCCAGGCGGTCCTCCTCGATCTTGGACGCCCCAGTGGAAAATCCCAGGGCGTTCAGGAAGGTCACCGACATGCCGCCGCCGATGAACAGGTGGTCCAGCTTCTCCAACAGGTTGTCCAGGAGCAGTATCTTGTCGCTGACCTTGGCGCCGCCCAGCAGCGCGGCAACAGGTTTCTCGGGAGACTCCAGCGCCCGGCCCAGGGACTCCACTTCTCTCTGGACCAAGAGTCCCATGGCCGAAGGCAAGAATCTGGTGATGCCCGCGGTGGACGCATGGGCCCGGTGGGCCACGGCGAAGGCGTCCATCACGAAGCAATCCACCGTGCCGGCCAACTCGCAGGCGAAGGCACCGTCGTTCTGCTCCTCGCCGGGGTGAAACCGTAGGTTCTCCAGCAGCAGGACGTCCCCCGCGGCCATCTCGGACACGGCGTTGGCAACGTCCGGGCCGATGACCTCGGGGAGGCATCTTACGGGGCGCTCCAAGAGCATCGCCAGCCGGCCGCCGACCGGGGCCAGGCGCAGCCCCTCGACAACCTCGCCATTGGGGCGGCCCAAGTGGGAACACAGCACCACCCGGCTGCCTTTGCCGATGAGATACCTGATGGTCGGCAGGGTGGCCCGCAGGCGCTGGTCGTAGAGGGAGATGCCCTCTAGTCCCTGGTCGATGGGCACGTTGAAATCCACCCGCACCAGCACCTTCTTGCCAGCCACGTCAAGCTGGTCCAAAGTGCGCTTGGCCATTACCGGCCCCCCTCGGCCGCCCAGCGGCCCAGGCTGGCAAGAGCGTTCATCCCCTCGTTGGAAACGCCGGAAACGCCCTCCAGTTCCACCAGGGCCTGGTCGACCAATTCTTGGGCCTTGGCCTGGGAGGTCTGGCGGGCATCGGTGCTGTCCAATATCTCAATCATCTTGGCGATGTCGCCGGGCTCCAGGACCCGCTTCATGTAGATGGAACCCAACTCCCGTTTGACGCTGACGCTGGCGGTCTCCAGGGTGTGCACCAATGGAAGGCTCTTCTTCTTATTGAGGACGTTGCTGGGGGTCATTCCGTCGCCGTGCTCTCCCCAGAGGTCTTCGATGTCGCGGGCTATCTGCCAGGCCATGCCCATGCTCCGGCCCATCTGTCCAAATTTGCCGCAGACCTCATCACCGGCCCCGGCGGCCAACGCCCCCGACTCGGCGGCGCAGGAGGCCAGAGCCCCGGCCTTACGGCCGATCATATCCAGGTAAGAGGCGGTGGTGACCATCATCTGGTCCTGAAACTCCAGGTCCATGTACTGGCCTTCGCAAAGGGTGAGACAGGCCATATCCAGGGACCTCACCGCCTTCAAGACCCGGTCGGCAGGCACCCCCTTCTGGGCCAGGCGCATCATGGTAGTTCGCCCCAGGGCGTGCAGACCGTCTCCCGCGTTGATGGCCTGGGCCGGTCCCCAGACCCACCAGATGCTGGGCCGGTCTCCCGGCTCGGCGCGTCCGGCCTGAACGTCGCCGTGGACCAGGGTGAAGTTGTAGATCAACTCCACGCTGGCGGCAACCGGAAGGGCGTTTCGGAAGTCGCCGCCCAGTGCGCCGCATGAGGCCAGGGCCAACGCGGGCTGAAAGTTCAGGGGCGCGGAACCGGCCTGGGGTTGCCCCTGCTGGTCCAGCCAGCCGAGGTGGTAGCGCAGCACGTCGTACAGGAAGCCCTCTCTGGATTCGAAAACAACCCTGAGTTCCTCTTCAAGGGCCTGCTGGTAGGGCTGGTATATCTCGGGAGGCGGTATGGGTTGTCTCCTAATTTGACGCTGTGTCCCAGGTTTCCAGCACCAGCTCGAAGGAGATCGCTCCCTCCCTTAAGAGCTTGGGCCGTTGGGACGTTATGTCCACCACCGTGGACGCCGTCCCCTTGGGCGCGGGACCACTATTTACGACGTAGTCCACACGGGCGCCGATCTGGGCGGTCAGTTCTTCCAAGGTCGAAGGGTCGGCGCCCCCGCTGATGTTGGCGCTGGTGCCGGAGATGGGGCCGCCCAGCCCGTTGATCAACTTCATGGGCACCGGATGAGCGGGCATCCTGAGCGCCACCGTTGGCCCTCCCGCCGTCAGCCGGTCCGGCACGCCCTCGGATTTCACCACCACCAGAGTCAGGGGCCCCGGCCAGAACCGTTCAGCCAGACCCTTGGCCAGTTGCGGGACATCTTTGGCCACTCTTTCGACCTGTTCCCAGCCGCTGATCAGCACCGGCAACGCTTGGTCTTCGTTCCGGCCTTTGACGGCGAACACCCGGTCCAGGGCGGTGGGGTTGAAGATGTCGGCGGCCAGTCCGTAAAGGGTGTCGGTGGGGATGGCCACGACCCCTCCGTTCTTCAGATGCCGGACGGCCCGTTTCAAGTCTGCTGGTTCCATCTGCCCTTGGGTGTCCGCCACTACTGGTCCACGCCCCGGCACGCTGGTGTCCGCGGCGGGCGGAGTATATCACAGCGCCGTGTCTCCAGACCGGGCAAAGGGCCCCCTGAAAGCGGCGAAAACCGGTCGGTATTTCCCTTTGAATCCGTTGACTTTATGTCGACCCCGGCCGCTATACTCGCCCATGCCCAGCCGGTATAATTATCCCACGTTATGTAATAAGGTTTTACCGGCCCGCGCGGCCCCGGATATTCCCCAGAAATAACCAGACAAAAAGTATCGATTAAGACCGTTCAGGTCAGGCGATTCAGGAGGTCGAGCCACGACTGAAAGCAAGCTGCCCCAAGGACGGCGGGTCGCCACCAGCGATGACCTGGAGGTGTCGGCCTACCTTGAGATCGCCAAGGGGTTGGAGGGCGTCGGGCCGGAGGACGAGGACGGCCGGCGGTCGGTCGGTGAAGGCGTCGTGGTGATCGACTTCGGCTCACAGTACAGCCACCTCATCGCCCGGCGCGTCCGTGAATTAAAGGTCTACTCCGTGATCTCCCAGTCAAAGAGCACCTGGGACACGGTCAAACACCTCAATCCCAAGGGAGTAATCCTCTCCGGCGGCCCGGCCAGCGTTTATGAAGAGGGGGCTCCCCAGATACCCGATTGGGTCTTCGAGCGCCACCTGCCGGTCCTGGGAATCTGCTACGGCATGCAGGCCCTGGTGCACCAGCTTGGCGGAAAGGTATCCCCGGGGGCCAAACAGGAGTTCGGCTACGCGGTCCTGCACCAAGACGACTCCAAGGGCGGCTCCACCCTCTTCAACGAGCTGCCTCCGTCGTTCCAGGTCTGGATGAGTCACGGCGACCGGATTGAAACCCTGCCCCCCGGTTTCACCGGCATGGCCTACACCGAGAACTCCCCGGTGGCCGCCATCGCCAACGGCGACAACATGTTCGGCATCCAGTTCCACCCGGAGGTGAACCACACGCCGTTGGGCCAGGACATCCTCAAGAATTTCCTGTTCGGGGCCTGCGGCTGCAAGGGCGACTGGACGCCGGGCAACGTGGTCCACGACTCCATCAAGAACATCAGGAAACAGGTGGGCGACGGAAGGGTCATCTGCGCCCTCTCCGGCGGCGTGGACTCGGCGGTGACCGCCGGGCTTTTGCACCAGGCCATCGGCGACCAACTCACCTGCATCTTCGTGAACAACGGCCTGCTGCGGTTGGAGGAGGCGGAGCGGGTACAGGCCACATTCAAACGCGGCCTGGGCCTGAATCTGACGTACGTTGACGCCACCGATAGGTTCTTGGACAAGCTTAAGGGCGTCACCGACCCCGAGATCAAGCGCAAGGTGATCGGCGAAGAGTTCATCCGGGTGTTCGAAGACGCGGCGGCGGGCCTGGGCCACACCGATTTCCTGGCCCAGGGCACCCTATACCCCGACGTGATCGAAAGCGACGCGCCGGAGAACCGCACCTCGGCGCGCATCAAGACCCACCACAACGTGGGCGGTCTGCCGGAGAACATGAAGCTGGAGTTGGTGGAACCGTTGCGGTACCTGTTCAAGGACGAGGTCCGCGAGGTCGGCTTGGCCTTGGGCCTGCCCAACGAGATGGTCTACCGCCAGCCGTTCCCCGGACCGGGCCTGGCCATCCGGGTCATTGGGGAGGTGACCAGGGAAAAGCTGGGAATGGTGCGAAAGTGCGACTGGATCGTCATCGACGAGATCAAGGCCGCCAATCTCTATAACTCGTTGTGGCAGAGTTTCGCCGTGCTCAGCGACAGCCGCACGGTGGGGGTGCAGGGCGATTACCGTACCTACGGTTACGTCTGCGCCATCCGGGCCGTCTCCAGCGAGGACGCCATGACCGCCGACTGGGTGCGGCTGCCCTATGAAGTGCTGGCCCGCATGTCCAACCGGATCGTGAACGAGGTCCCCGGCGTGAACCGGGTGGTCTACGACATCACCAGCAAACCCCCCGGCACCATTGAATGGGAATAGGGATTCTTTACGTCCGCCGCACAGGCTCACCCCGGCGGCCTTCCGATAAGGTGAGAGAGAAGGAGTGCTAATAGCCTGGCACCGTATGAGCCGCTCATGGTGAGCCTGTCGAACCACGACCGCGGGGCAGCCATCTCCCGCCAAGGAAACGGCTGGTGGGGGTCCTTCGACGGGCTCAGGACGAGCGGTTTGGGCCTGGGCATCTGCATGACCATGCACATCTGTCACT
Source organism: uncultured Dehalococcoidia bacterium (assembly GCA_964394825.1). Taxonomy (GTDB): domain Bacteria; phylum Chloroflexota; class Dehalococcoidia; order Lucifugimonadales; family UBA3495; genus UBA9611. The sequence continues at coordinate 7,219 of CAYMZL010000016.1, forward strand.
CCCTCAAAGGCTGGTCGCACCGGAAAGGCGATTTGCACCGGTGAAGGTGTTGATCGTTGGGTCCGGGGGCCGGGAGCACGCCCTGGCTTGGCGCATCAACCAGAGCCCAAACCTGACACGCCTATGGGTGGCCGGGGGCAATGCCGGCACCGCCGCCCTGGCGGAGAGCCTGGACATCCGTTCAGACGACGTGGAAGCCCTGGTGGCCGCCGCCCGTGAGGTTGCGGCGGACCTGGTCGTCGTCGGACCCGAGGCCCCCTTGGCGCTGGGGCTGGCCGACCGGCTGGCCGCTTTGGGCATACCGGTATTCGGCCCCACCCAGGCGGCCGCCCAGATAGAGGCCAGCAAGAGCTTCGCCCTGGACCTGATGCGGGACGCCGGCGTCCCCTGTCCGGGGTTTCACGTGTTCACGGACCAGTCCAGTGCCTTGGATCACCTGAAGGCCCACCAAGGCCCGGTGGTGGTGAAGGCCAACGGACTGGCGGCCGGCAAGGGCGTCCTGCTGTGCCGGGACTCGGAGCAAGGGGCCGCGGCGGTGAAGGAATGCATGTCGGACCGGGCCTTTGGCGAGGCCGGGGACACGGTGGTCTTGGAAGAGTATCTGAGCGGGCCGGAGGTTAGCGTCTTCGGATTCTGCGATGGCGAGAATCTTGCTCCATTGGTGGCCGCCTGCGACTACAAGCGGCTTGAGGACGGCAATCACGGCCCCAATACCGGGGGCATGGGCAGTTTCGCCCAACCGGATTTCTGGTCCCCCGAATTGGCGTCCGAGGTTGAGCGGACGATCATGAAACCGGTGCTCCTGGCCATGGCCGAGCGCGGCGCTCCTTACCAGGGAGTGCTGTACGCGGGTCTGATGCTGACCGACTCCGGACCCAAGGTGCTGGAGTTCAACTGCCGCCTGGGCGACCCTGAGACACAGGTGGTGCTGCCGCTGCTGGACTCGGACCCGCTGGAACTGATGCTGGCCTGCGCCCAAGGCAACCTAGGCCGGGTATCGGTGCGGTGGGGAACCAAGAACTACGTCGGTATCGTAATGGTGTCGGGCGGTTATCCCGGCCGATACCAGACGGGATTCGAGATCTCCGGCCTGGAGGAAAACGGGCCGGAGGACACCATGGTCTTCCAGGCCGGCACCAAGTTGGGCGCCGGCGGGCTCTCCAGTCCGCCCCTCACCGCCGGAGGCCGCGTCCTGACCGTGGTGGGAGGCGGCGACACCATCGAACAGGCGACTCAGCGCGCCTATTCCAGGCTGGAACACATCAGCTTCCAAGGCGCCAGGTGGCGGCAGGATATCGGCTCGGCGGCGAATCAAGGGGCCGCCCAGGCAACGGGCTAGGCCGATGCAGGAGATTCGGGAGCTATTTACGCTGGCCGAGGACGACCGGCGGTTGCAGGCATACCGCCGCAAGAAGTGGCAGCGGTCCGCCGAGTTTCAAGGGTGGCTGCAACAGGACGCGCTGACGGCTCTGGATATGGACCAGGCGCTGGCGTTGTACCGGGCCTCCGGAGGCCGCAACACCGCCCAATTCAAGACCAATTCCATCGCAGAGGTGAGAGACTGCCTGGATTTTCTTCTCTATGATAATATCAAGCTGGAAGGCCGCTTCGACGAATGCGCCGCGCCTGAGGGAGCCTACCGCATGGCCGGCGCCGGCAAGGAGTTCCCTTCTTATCTATTGTGCCTGAGCAACCCCGGACTATTCGCTGTTTGGAACGCCAACGCGGAGGGATTGTTGAGGCGGGCGGGCCTGCTCCCGGTCACCATGAGGCGCGGCCCGATGGGCATCCGTTACCTCGACCTGCTGGAGGCGCTGAACCAGGTACGAGCCCGATCGGGCCGGCGCGATTTCCGGGAGATCGATGAATTGGCGTACCAGGCAGCCCAGACAAAATCTTCCCAAGGGAAGGCCCATGACCTGGCGTGACACATTGGAAGGCTTGAAACAGGAACTGACCGAGGTCCGCGCGCAGCGGCAGCGGCGGTTGAACGAGGACGAGGCCGGGCTGCAGAAAGAGCGGGACGACCTTACCCGGATGGCCCAGACCCTGGGCGTAAATGAGCTATTGGCCGAGATAAACGCCACTTTGCTGGACGGCAAAGGCGAGATTGAGACCTTCGTCGGCTGGGAGTCTGGCCCCGGAGACCCCGAGTTGGATCCCGGAATCAGCATGAACGGCGACGAACCCGGCGATGATAACGAGGACACCGACGTCATCACCACCATTCTGTCCTGGGAAGAGGGCGGCGAGATGGAGATTGCCGTTGACCTGGGGCTGTCCGACGACGGCATATACCTGCAGATAAACGAGATCGAGATCAGGCCGGAGCGGGAGGCCCTGGAACTGGGGTTGATCGAAGCATTTCGGGACGAACTAGAACTATGATATCTGATATTTCCGGATGGAATCTGGCCGAAATAAGCAGTCCTTTAGAACGGACCGGCACCGCCGGTTTGAGCGTGGATAGGAGGTTGTTTTGCCGCTGGTAGGTGTTATTATGGGAAGCGCCTCCGATGAGCCGGTGGTGCAGGATACCATCAAGACCCTGGAAGAGATGGGCATCGACTACGAGACCCGGGTTATGTCGGCCCACCGCACCCCGGAGCGGGTCCACGAATACGCAAAAACGGCCAGAGAGCGGGGTATCGAAGTGATCATCGCGGCCGCCGGGGGCTCCGCGGCCCTGGGCGGCGCTTTGGCCTCCATGACCACCCTGCCGGTCATCGGCATTCCATTGGCATCCAGCGAGCTCAAGGGCATCGACGCCCTGATGGCCACGGCCCAGATGCCACCGGGCATCCCCGTAGCCTGCATGGCTGTGGGGAGTTGGGGAGCCCGGAACGCCGCATACTACGCCGCCCAGATCCTGGGCTTGAAGTACGAAAACATAAGGCAGGCCTATGAAGACTACCGGCGCGAACTCCGCGAGCGGTAGACCGCTTCCCGCTGTCCTCACCGACTTCGACGACACCGCCGCCGCCCAAAACGTGGCGGAGATGCTGCTCAACCAGTTCGGCGGCCCCGGCTGGAAGGACGTGCGCCAACGCTTCCGCGACGGCCGCATCGGCCTGAAGGAATACCAGGAGATCACCTTCCGGAACATCCGGGCCGACCGCGCCACCATGCAGTCCTACGTGAAAGACCATGCCACCCTGCGGCCCTTCTTTCGGGAGTTGTGGGACTTCTGCCAGACCAACAATATCCCCATGGCCGTGGTCAGCCAGGGGCTGGATTTCTACATCGAGGCCCTGTTGGAGCGGGCGGGAATCAGCCGGGTGCCGGTCTACGCCGTCAATACCGAGTTCGAAGCCGGCGAGATCTCCTATCACTACAATCACGCCTATCCCGGCAAGGAGAGCCAGGGAAACTCCAAGGGGTTCGTGGTGGAGTCCTTCCAAGACCGAGGGTGTTACGTATTCTTCGCCGGCGACGGCCAGTCGGACCTGGAAGCGGCCCGCAAGGCGGATGCGACCTTTGCCCACCGGACCCTGGCGAAATTCTGCGACGAAGAGGGCATCCCCTATCAGCCGTTTGAGGACTTCAGGGGAATGCTGCTGGCCGTTAGGGAATTTTCCAGGAACGGCCATGCCGGGGGCGCCCATGCCAGGGACCCCCATGCCAGGGACGCCGATGATGGAAAGCACGGTGTAACGGGCCGGGAGGAGGGGAAGCCGTGATTGACCGCTATTCCAGGCCCGCCATGAAACAGGTCTGGTCCGACGAGAACAAGTATCTCAAGTGGCTGGCCGTGGAACTGGCCGCCTGCGAGGCCTGGACCGCCGAGGGCGTGATTCCCGAAGAGGACATGGCCAAGCTGCGCGGGGCCGGGTACAACAACTCCCGCATGATGGAGATATACGAGACCACCCGCCACGACGTAACCGCCTTTCTGAAATCCATAACCGAGTCCATGGGGCCCGAGGGGCGCTGGCTCCACCTGGGCCTGACCTCTTCCGACATGCTGGATACGGGACTCGACCTCCAGTTGATCGAGGCCGGGGCCCTGCTGCAGACGGAGCTGGACCGGGCGATCGCCGCCCTGGGCGAGAAAGCCGTCCAACACAAAGACACCCTGGCGATGGGCCGCACCCACGGGGTCCACGCCGAGCCCACGACCATGGGTTTCAGACTGGCCCTCTGGTGGGACGAACTGCGGCGCCAGAAAGAGCGGTTGACCGACGCCGTCGAGAGCGTCCGGGTGGGCATGATCTCCGGCGCGGTCGGCACCCACGCCACGGTGCCGCCCGCGGTGGAAGAGCGGGTCTGCCGTGAACTGGGCCTGAAGGTCGCCAAGATATCCAACCAGGTGATTCAGCGCGACCGCTACGCCCATTTCATGACCACCCTGGCCCTGATCGCGGCCTCTCTGGAGAAGTTCGCCACGGAGATCCGGGCGCTGCAACGCACCGAGATACACGAGCTGGAAGAACCCTTCGGCCCGGGCCAGACCGGCTCATCTTCCATGCCCCATAAACGCAATCCGGAACTGGCGGAGCGGATCTGCGGTCTGGCGCGGTTGATCCGGGGCAACGCCGTCACGGCGCTGGAGAACGTGGCCCTCTGGGGCGAGCGGGACATCAGCCACTCCTCGGCAGAGCGCATCATCCTGCCCGACTCCTGCCTGGCGCTGGACTATATCCTGAGCACCTTCAGCCGAATAATCGAGGGCCTGCGGGTGTTCCCGGAGCGGATGTTCGAGAACATCGAAAGCAGCCGGGGCCTGGTTTTCAGCCAACGGGTCCTCCTGGCCCTGGTGGACAAAGGATTGGTCCGGGAGGACGCCTATGAGATAGTGCAGGCCAACGCCACCCGTTGTTGGGAAGAGGGTCTGGACTTTCGGGACCTGCTGAGGGCCGACCGACGGATCGGGGAACACCTCTCACCGCCGGAGTTGGACGAACTATTCGACTACGGCTACTACACCCGTTACATCGACGAGACCTTTGTGCGGTTGGGGCTGGTCAAACAGGCCGCCAAGAAGCAAAAGACCGCCACGGCCGGCGGCTGATCCCTCTAGCAACACTGTATAAATATATCGGGCGGCCCGTGTGGGGCGCGTGAGGAAGGAGGCTAGGATGTTACTGGAAACCCAGATGCCCGACATTCTCCACCGGGGCAAGGTGCGGGATACCTATGGCCTCGGCGGTGGTCACTTGCTGATGATTGCCACCGACCGCATCTCGGCCTTCGACGTGGTGTTGCCAACGGGCATAACCGATAAAGGCCTGGTGCTAAACCGGATCTCGGCCTTCTGGTTCGAGCGCACCAACAACATCGTGCCCAACCATTTCATCTGCCTGGCCGACGTTCCAGAGGCCGCTCAGTACCTGGCGGGCAGCAGCGTCGCCGAGGCCATCTCGCCCCAGGTGGCCCAGCAGGCCATGGTGGTGAAACGGGCGGAACGCATCGACATCGAATGCATCGTCCGGGGCTACATCACCGGGTCGGCCTGGGCCGAGTACCGGCGCCAGGGCACCGTGTCCGGCATGGACGTGGGAAAGGGCCTCGTCGAAGGCCAGCCGTTCCCGGAGCCCCTGTTCACCCCCACCACCAAGGCGGAAGAGGGCCACGACGAGAACATGTCCAAACAGGAAGTTCTGGACATGGTCGGGGCCGATATGGCCCGCCAACTGGAAGAGACCAGCAAAGCGGTTTTTAAAGCGGCCCACGACTACGCCAAGGAGCGGGGCATCATATTGGCCGACACGAAGATGGAGTTTGGAATCATCGACGGCGAACTCACCCTGATCGACGAGCTCCTGACGCCGGATTCCAGCCGGTTCTGGGACGCCGCCGGGTACGCGCCGGGCAAATCCCAACCAAACTACGACAAGCAGTTCGTGCGGGACTGGCTGGACGCCCAGGGCTGGGACCACGAGCCTCCGGCCCCGGAGTTGCCCGACGACGTGGTGACCAAGACGTCCGAGCGGTACCGGGAGGCGTATTACAAATTGACCGGGACGCGGCTATAACAGTTACGTTCCCCCACCCATCCCGGCTTAAACGGGACCCCGGCTCATATCGGAGGACGACACATTGCCTGTTTCAAGACGCCGCCGCGGCCGGGCCGCCACCAGGTCGGCCCGGTCCGGCAATCTACCCACGACCACCCGGCGCAAGAAGGTCAATAAACTCTATCTGGCCGCGTCCATCCTGATTGCAGTATTGGTGATTGCCAGCTTCGCCTTCGCCAGCTTCTCCGGCGGTGGGGGCGGCGGCAGCGCTCGGGGCGGCAGCGCCCAAGAATACGTGGATGGTGTCGGGGTCCAGGTCCCGGTCCTTTCCTCCAGCCACATCCCCGAAGGGACCCAGGCCTCCTACAACAGCCAGCCCGCCACCTCGGGAGAGCATTGGCCGGCCCCGGCCCGTTGCGGGTTCTACGAAGAGCGATTGCCCGACGAACTGGTG
>CAYMZL010000017.1:0-985 GCA_964394825.1 uncultured Dehalococcoidia bacterium
GTCACGCCGCCGATCTGCATCTAATTTGCCACCGGGCTGGCGGCAGAATGTAGGAAATCCCGCACGGTCTGCTGCATGTGCTGACAGAAGGTCTCGGTGGAGAAGATCTTGGACTGCTGGGCCAGTTTCTCCAATGCGGCCTGCTGCGCCTGTTCGTCGGACAAGACAGCGGTGATCTTGGCCACGGCGTCATCAACGTCGTCGTAGATCAATTCTGGCATGCCGACGATCTCGGTTTGGCCTCCTCCATTGGGTACAAACACGATACTGCCTGCTTTTACCAGTTCCGCCACGGCAATACCGAAGTGTTCGTCCAGAGCCCCGTTGATTCCATATTTGTACCTGTCCATCAAAGACAGCAGTTCTTCCCTGGGGAGCCCGCCGTCCAAAGAGAGCCAAGACGAGTGCTGGCGTTGAAGTTCTCTGATTTGGCCGAAATATTCATGGTCATCTGAGCGCCCGATCAACTTGAGCGATAGCTCGAACCCGTTCTCCCTCACCCGCCGGACGATCTCGATGACTTCGTGGATGCGCTTGGGCGGGACGATGCGGGCGATGCACAAGCACCCATTCTCGCGCTTAGCCCACGGGGTGGCCGTGGGAGGTTGTCCAACCGGCGGGTACATGACCTCGTAGTCTTTGATCCCGTAGGCCTGCACCGCCACCGCTGCTGTGTGTTCGGAATTGGGCATGCTAAGGTTTTTCTCCAGGGCCTCATCGGACCACCCTGAGATCACCTTGCAGAGACGGGTGATGGACCGTTTTGCAAGGAGGTAGCGGCCACTTAACCGCGGGTCTTGGCGCAACACCTTGACCACGGTCGAATCGGGCCCGAGGTGGATGAACTGCATCCCCGGGCTTCCGAAGTCCATTGGAGAGCCGCCCGCGCCGATGAAGAGGTCAAACTTGTGACGTACCGACTTGCAGTAGCGCATCATCAGGTGGTCTTTCAGCATCAGAAAGCGGTTGGTGTTGAATAAGATAG